>NZ_FOKY01000006.1 GCF_900112165.1 Brevinema andersonii | reverse complement strand
GTATTAGGAGGATTTTGGAAGCCTAAACCTCCTTTCTTATAACTATAAGTATTGATAAATACAGTAGTTAAACATTTTCTAAACATTTTCAGAAAGGAGAAAATCTATGTCGTCGGTTATGAAGTTAAATTTTCATAAAATTTCTCTTCGTGTATAGGTATATTCTACTCTTAGAGTATTTAAGAAGAATAAGAGGGATGAAAATATCTTATGTCGTCGGTTTTTGTCTTGTTTTTTCCTCCTAATACTGTTATATATTATATCCTTTAAGTCTCAAACTAAACTTTAAATAATCTCATACTAAACTTTACATAACAAAAACACAAAATACCAAATAATTGATTAAAAGCTTAGAGATGATAGCTTAAAAAGCAAAGTTATTGTTACAACGTTACAAAAATTGACGAGAGTATTGGAGCAAAAGCCTCCTGTCTTGGACTTAATTAAAGAAAAAATGCTCCATCGAAAAAATTTGTCGATAAGAATAATGTCAGAGATGAGTACACGACAGATAAAATTTTTGACCAAGCACTCCATCATTATTTAATTAATGATGCGATTGAAGATAAGAATGTTTTGTCATTTAATGTGAACTACGATAAAGATATTAACACCGGTTCGGAATTAACAAAACGTAAAGCTGTTGTATAAGAAATTATTAATAAATATAATGATGCTACACAAAATCGTAAGTTTAATGCGATTTTTGCCGTATCATCGATTTCAAATGCTAAAGAGCAATACACAGATTTGGCAATAACGGCAATTTTCGACCTCCAAGTGTGAGTAGTAACCACACAGAGGACTGTCCTGATGAGGATTATACCGAAGAATCTCAATACAAGAGTGATACACTCGTTCAAATAATAAATGACTATAATAATTGTTATAACACAGTCTTTACGATGAATACCCTTGATGGATATTATAACGATGTTTCTGTACAGATAAAAACATCATGTATTAAGACAAAATAAAAAACTAACCAGCAACTTCACTTGTTAATAGTAGTGGATATGTTTTTGACAGGGTTTGATTCTCTGTACACGAACAGCTTATTTGTCGATAAAAATCTTAAATATCATCCCTTGATTCAAGCATTTTCACGGACTAATCATACTGTGGATAATACAAAACCTTATGGTAATCTCTATTGTTTTACAGATTTAAGTGATAATGTAAGAGAGGCAATTATGTTATTTTCGCATGATAACAAAAAACAAAGCACGATTTGGTTGGCAACTTCGTACGCAGCAGTGAAACAACAAATAATTGATAATACCTAAGCTCTTAATAATTTGTTCTATTTGGCTGATTTACCTGCATAAGCATCATCTGTAACCAAATTAGATCCTCAAAAAAAACTAGAATATTTTGCTATTTTTAGAGAGTTGCAGAAAGCTTATAATACGGTTACCCAATACGCTCCAGCTTCACTCCGGAAGAACGCCAAGAAATTCGAAACAACAGCAATTCCCAAAGATGCTATCGAGCAGTATAAAGCTCAGTATTTAGAGTTTCGAGATAAGCAGACGTCGAGAGAACAAGAGTTTGGAAATCCGTATCTTCCTGTTGATGATTTGAGAGAAGATTTGATGTTGAAGTTTAGCCATAATGAATTAATTGATTAGGATTATATTACGAAGCTCATCGGACAAAATACTATCGATATCGGTAAAAAAGTAAAATACACCAAAGACAATATTTTAGAATTGCTTTGTTCTGATGAGCGGTTCCGTACAAAAGACTAAGCTTGTGCAAGATTTTTTGAGTACGCGCAAGAAAACAACTACTTCAAAGCTGTTACGGAAGACTAAGTTCAACGAGCTTTATTAAAATTTTCCTCCTTGAAGAGGAGAATTCTTGAATTTTCACGCGGAGTCTCATCTTTTGGAAACTATATATCTGCAGACCCTAATATTATACATGACAAAACATGATTGTGATTTTATTTTGTTTACATATGATTTTATAATCCGGACACCTATGAAAATCCATTTTGAGAATAAGGATGCAAATTGATATGATTATTCTCAAAAATAAGTTCTTAAATGGCTTCATCAAACAATAGAATAGAGCAGATACTCTGTGAACTGAGGACACAAAAAGAAAATCATCACTTAATAGTGATGATTTTTGTAACTTGCCCTACTGGACATCGGAGGAGACGGGATTTGAACCCGCGGCTTTCGGCGTGACAGGCCGATACTCTAACCGAACTGAGTTACACCTCCAGATTTCTATAATCTTAGAATTATTGACGGGAGAGGGATTTGAACCCCCGACCAAGAGATTATGATTCTCCTGCTCTACCTACTGAGCTATCCCGCCATCTTTGCGGAGGGAAGAGTCGAACTTCCGACCTCCGGGTTATGAGCCCGACGAGCTACCACTGCTCTACTCCGCGTCGTATTATTATTATACAATATTTTAATAAAAAATGCAATTCTTTTTCTAAAAAAATTATACATTTTCTTTGATTAATAATACTGTTTTCTGACTATCATCTCTTTTTCTTGAGAATATAGAGTTTTTTTGCGAAATTTCAGCTACAAATTTTTTCTGTGCCGTAAGACCTGCTTTATAATCTCGGCGTATCTTTCTTGTGAGTATATCTCCTTCATATTGATCAGTATAACGTATTAATAGTTCTGCTACAGTACGGAAATAAATCACTCCATCTGGTATTGGGGACATTTTAAGATAACGTCCTTGTATTTTTGCAAAAAAAGCATCGCCTAATTTATTTGCTAAATCTTCATTTTTTGTTTCACAAATCTGGCGGCTGATGCGGTTTAATAAATTCCATAACTGTGTTCTTGCATTGATCCTGTCCTGATCACTATGCGCATGATTATATTCATTCAATGTGCTCACATAATCTTTAATTTGATCAGACACATAAATAGACAAATAAATATCTTCAATATATTCGGCACTTTCTAAGGAACGCTTTAATGCTCTATGGATAAGAATAACATAATATGCTAGCACTAAAAAAAAGAAAATTCCTCCACTGACGATCAATGTTTCGGTACTTATCTTAAAAGAAGGCAATTTAAACCATGACGAACTTATTTCTTTTACCGTCTGAGCTTCTACTGCAGGGGGACCAGAATCTAAGGTAGGGCTATCAGTAATTTCAAAATTTTGAGCAAAAAGTTGCTGATAAAAAATCATAGATTCCTCCTTATCACAAAATAGAATACTATAAAAATTATTTTTTCGCAAATTTCTATTTCAATAATTCTCGCAATATTGCTGATTTTTTATCGGTAACAAGCGCAATAGCACTCAAAGACCATGAGACAAAAAAAATCACATATTCCAATACCCATCCTAACTGCACATATAAAGAACGAAATCCTCCAGGAACAATAGGTACATCCACAACAAATACACCATCTTGATATTCAGGAATATTGGAAAGATCAATCCTTCCAGTAGGATGAACAACTGCCGTAATTCCTGTATTTACGGAACGGGCAATAGATCGACGCAGTGAAATGCTTGTGTGCAAGGTATTTGCAAGATGCTGCCAAAGCGGTGTTTTTGACCCGAACTTCCAGCGGTAAGCCCAGCCGTCATTCGTAGCATTGACAAAAAATTCTATACCCTTTTCAACAAACAAACGTCCTAAAACAGCAAAAATATCTTCAAAACAGATCAACATCGCAAATTTTCTGCCATCACGGGTTTCAAAAACGGTCAACTCAGCACCCGGTGAAGCCCAAGCTGCACCAAATTGACTTAAAAGACTATCCAGCCATTTCCAATGCTTGGATCCCGGCACCCACTCACCAAAAGGCACAATATGAATCTTACGATATATATTTGTTTCCATAACATTATTTGAGTAACTAACAAAAGTAGCTGCATTGTAAGAAAAAAGGGCTTCATCACTGGCAAAGTGTGTCAATACCATAGGAATATCAAAATCTTTAGGCAATTCTATTAATTGTTTATTATAAACATTCCGCGGATGATTTTCCCCATATATGGAAAGACTTTCCCAAAGATAATCCAGCGTCATAATTTCGGTTTGAACAACCAAATCAGCCTTTTGAGCTTTTGCTTGCGCAACCATATCTTTGAATTTCAGAAACATTGTTTTTTTATCTTCATCCCACTGTTGATGCCCAGGACGATTAGGCTGAACTAAGGCAACTTTCTCAGGAACTACTTTTCCGAGAAAGTTATCCCATTGCCGAAGTGCTGAAATTCCATAAACTAAATTCCCTAAAAATAAAAATAATGTTAAATACACCGGCCACCAAATCTTCTTCAAAGTTGCAGAAAATGAACCTTGCCATTGAAGCCCAAATTCAGCGAAAATCGAATTCACCAGAAGTACCAAAAATCCAACTCCAGCCGACCCTACAATATCCGCTGACTGTAGAAAAATTATCTGTTTCCAAAGAGCATCAGCAGGTGTATTCCATCGAAATCCCAAAAATCCTATGCCTCGAAACACTTCGAATGCCATCCAAATTAGCGGAAATATCAAAAAACGTATCAGCTTAAATTTCATCGAGACATAACGAATCAACATCATTGCTAACGTAGAATACATAGCATATAAGGGAAATACAAAAAATATACTGGCTTCATGAAACGCAATAAGCCAAAAAAGAGTAGCAAAATAGTATACTAACGACCAAAAAAATCCGTATTTGACAATCTTCTTCAATGGTAAGCAATGAATAATATAAACCATAGGAACAAACGATAGCCAAATAAGCGGCAAGCTAGCCATAGGAAACGATAACGCTGTCAGCAGCACCCAAAATCCAAAACAAAAATGAATTATTAAGTATTCATTTCGAAGAAAACAGTGTGGCAGAATTTGTATTTTTTTCATATAAAATCCTTAATTTCCAATAAAAACTGTTTTATTATAATCCTGATCTCAAATTTTTGTCAATTTTGCTAAATAAAATTACATCAATGCTGGAAATTTGAAAAAAAACACAAGATAAATTACAATTAATTATCATGCGAAAATATAAGATTATAATGAAAAAAATACTTTACTTTATTTTGCTATTCATTGGAATTTCAGCTTTTATCAACGTGTTAAACGTTGGTTTTTCTTATGCACAAGAGATTGCGATTCCTACCGTCAATTTCAACATCACTCAAGCTCGTACACCTCGAGAAGTCTCCTTAGCTTTGCAGGTGCTTTTTCTTCTGACTATTATATCGCTAGCACCGTCTCTGCTTATCTCAATGACATCGTTTATCCGTATTTACATTGTCCTATCATTTGTCGGACGTGGGATCGGAACCCAAAATCTCCCTCCCGCACAAACCATAGCTGGATTATCACTTTTTTTGACACTTTTTGTGATGTTTCCTGTGTTCCAGCGCAGCTATAAGGAAGGGTTACAGCCTTATTTCGATGGCCAGCTCTCTATTCAGCAAGGATACCAAAAAGCCATTGCACCTGTTCGGGAATTCATGTTCAAAGAGACATCCGAACGCTATATCTATCGTTTCATCCGGCTCGCACAAGTAGAACGCCCTCGTAATCAAAATGATGTACCTACTTATGTTTTGATTCCAGCCTTTGTACTCAACGAAATATCCATTGCTTTTTATATGGGTGTGCTCATCATGATTCCTTTCACGATCATCGACATTATAACCGCCGGCACCTTGATGTCGATGGGAATGATGATGGTTCCACCAGTAACGATTTCATTTCCCATAAAAATATTGCTTTTTGTATTAGCAGACGGCTGGGATCTCCTCATCGACAAGCTGATACAAAGTTTTTAATTAAAGAGGTGTAAATGTCGCAAGGACTGATTCTTTCGATTATCAACCAGACAATGCTTGAATTACTGTTTTTGAGTGTGCCAATATTAGGTATTACGATGCTTTTAGGATTAATTATCTCAATTTTTCAAGCAACCACCTCGCTGCAGGAACAAACACTTACTTTTGTGCCGAAATTCATTATTGTTAGTCTTTTACTCACTTTTGCAGCGCCATTTTATATGACACGCATGTTAAATTTTACTAATACAATATTTTCGCTTATTGCGACCGCATCCCTATAATTAAGGAGAAATTTTTGCTGGTTGATTATTTTCAATTAAATTTTCAGATTTTTCTTATTATTTTTTCCCGGATTTTTGGATTATTTCTAACAATACCGATCCTTTCAGCAAATGTACCTATGCTTTTTCGTGCAGGACTTTCATTTTTTATTGCGTTGCTTAGTTCCCCAATAATTATTGGGCTCAAACTGATACCATTACCTGCGGATCTTGCAGGATTCGGGATGATGACACTCAGCAGTTTCCTGATAGGCACAGCGATCGGATTTTGCGTGCAAATTATGGTATCGGCATTTCAACTTTCCAGTTCCGTCTTCTCAACCACTATGGGGCTCACAATCAGTGAAAGCCTTGATCCTGTTTCCCAAATAGATCTGCCCGCTGTCGGTGGGATTTTATCGCTGATTATGACTATGCTTTTTATAAGAACCGAATCGCATATTGTATTTATTGAAATTATCGTGCGATCATTTCGCGAAGTAGCCTTACTGCAAGAAAATACCGTTAAAAGCCTATTGCCGGAACTGAAAATGACATCCAGTATTATTTTTTCTCTTGCTTTAAGGATTTCGATGCCTATTATCGGTATTACACTGCTGCTTGATATTGCGATGGGATTGATTGCGCGAGTAGCTCCACAATTCAATGTCATGATTATGGGTTGGAATATCAAAATTATTATAGGATTCGGAATGTTATGGCTAATCCTGCCCACATTAATTGATTTTAGTACTTTATTCCTCAAAGAGCTTCAGGAATCGATACAACAATTTATCCGAATCTCAGGGAAAACACCATGAAAACCTCTCAATCCTTATGGTTTTTACAAAATATACACCTGCCTGAAAATTATGTTTTTGATTTGCAACGTTTTGCCTCTCCCGAAGACGAAGGCCGAACAGAAGAACCTTCCGAGATCAAAAAGCGTAAAGCTCGTGAAGAAGGTAATATTCCTCAATCACAAGAATTAATAGGTATTGTTGTATTTTTAGGTATTTTTTTTGGTATTACGGTATTTTGGCGTTATTTTTATAATCGTTTATTCGAATTGATACATTATTATATCAACGGTATTAACAGTATCCAGCTTTCGGAAAACAATATACAAGCACTAAGCATTAACTTTATTATACAAATCATGCAGGTTTTAGGACCGATTTTAGGCATTGGGGTTCTGTTTGCTTTGGCAGTGTCTTTAGCTCAAACACGATTTTTATTCACATCAAAAAAATTGAGTCCTAATTTCTCTAAAATTTTCGGCAACATGCTCAGCAATCTCAAAAAAATGTTCTGGTCAAAACAGGCATTATTTAATTTGGGAAAATCTCTGGTGAAAGTAATTACAGTATTCGGCATTGCATTTTTATTTGCCGTAAATGATCTCCCAACTATGATCGCATACGTCCGCATGGAACATAATACTGCATTTGGAATGCTTGCAGGCCTAATTGTAAGGTTTGTAGCAGTCAGCGGAGCTTTGCTTTTTGTATTTGCCATTGCTGATTATATTTTTCAATATAGAGAATATCTAGATTCGCTGAAAATGACCAAACAAGAAGTTAAAGACGAGTTCAAGGAAACCGAAGGCAATCCAGAAATTAAACAAAAAATACGCCAGCTCGAACAGCAGATGGGAATACGACGAATGTTGACGGCCGTTCCGGCAGCAGATGTCATTATTACAAACCCTACTCACTACTCTATTGCGATCAAGTATGACAGTTCCTATATGAATGCTCCTATTGTTGTTGCCAAAGGAGTTGATCGAACAGCGTTACGGATTCGTGAGATTGCTCAAGAACATGGTGTTCCCATACACGAAAACAAACCGGTAGCTAGAGGTTTGTATGCTATAGCTGAAGTCGGAGATGAAATTCCGGTAGAATTCTATCGAACAGTTGCAGATATCTTGACTTTGGTATACAGTGCACAGTCTCGAACTCAGACATCATAATTTAAGAGGTTTTTATGGTTGAAAAACAATCCCCAGCTCTCGAACAAGGTTTTAAAATGCTTGATTCATTATCCCGGCACTCTGATTTATTCGTTGCATTAGCTGCTGTCGGTGTTGTTCTTATGCTTATCATACCGGTACCCCCAATCTTATTGGATGTGTTTTTACTTCTGAACCTAGCTCTATCATTTCTGATTATTTTGTCTACTTTATACGTTAATAAGCCATCAGGATTTTCATCATTTCCAACACTGATTCTGCTGACTACGGTATTCGGACTAGCTCTAAACGTCTCATCGACAAGGCTAATCCTTACTCAAGGGCAAGCCGGAAACATTATTCGGGCCTTTGGTGATTTTGTCGTCTCGGGGAACTTAGTTGTAGGATTTATTATTTTCATTGTTCTCTTAGCGATTCAATTTTTAGTAATCACCAAAGGTGCAACACGCGTCTCAGAAGTCGCTGCACGTTTTGCCTTAGATGCAATGCCAGGTAAGCAACTAGCCGTCAATGAAGAGCTCAATTCCGGTGCGATAAACGAAGAAGAAGCTCGCAATAGACGTAATGCCCTAACTATGGAAGCAGGATTTTACGGAGCAATGGATGGAGCCTCAAAATTTGTTTCAGGAAACGTTCAAGTAGCAATAGTTATTGTTTTAGTAAATGTTATCGGTGGTATTATTATCGGTATTACCAAGGGAGAAACACTAGGAGGAGCCGTACAACATTATGTAACACTGACAATAGGTGACGGCCTTGTATCCCAAATTCCAGCATTACTTGTATCGGTTGCAACTGGTATTATTGTTACCCGCAATTCTGCTAACGAAAAATTTGCAACTGACGTTGCTCATCAAATTGTCATGCTCCCGAAAACTTTGTTTATTGCTGGATTTGCCATTATGTTTTTAGGATTTCTGCCAGGATTTCCTTTATTACTTAATCTTTTGATTGGAGGTATTATGGTTGGATCTGCTTACATTATGAGCCAAGCCATCAAAGCCGAGCAGGAAACAAAAAATCGTGAAAAAATCATCGCCGAAAAAGAAGAAGCTCAACCTACTATTCAAGATATCTTGCATGTCGATCCTATGAGCATGGAAATTGGATATAGTTTGATTCCCCTAGTTGATAAAGCGCAAGGAGGAGATCTTTTGGAACGCATCAAACTCATGCGGCGGCATATTGGTTTGGATTTAGGCATTCTTGTACCGCCGATCCGCATCACCGATAATGTTAGTGTTGAATCTCAGGAATATATTGTCAAGATTAGAGGCGTTGAGATTGGTAAAGGACGCATATTTGTCAACCGGCTGCTTGCGATGAATCCACAAAAAGATCTTAATTCTATTGAAGGTATTGAAAGTCGGGAACCAGCATTTAATCTTCCAGCCAAATGGATTAATATTGAAGACAGAGCGAAAGTAGAAATGCAGGGATTTGATGTATTCGATCCTCCATCAGTTGTTGCAACACACTTGACAGAACTTATCCGCCGCAATGCTTTTGAATTATTGACACGACAGGATGTTCAAGAAATGATGGATGCTTTGCGTAAAGAATTTCCAACCCTGGTTGACGATGCTCTGAAACATTCGAATGTTGGGGAAATTCATAAAATTCTTCAAAACCTCCTAAAAGAACGAATCAAAATCCGAAATATGGTACCGATTTTGGAAATTATTTCCGACTATCGGAATTCAGTTCCTCACTTGGACGCGCTAACCGAACAAGTCCGCGATGCATTAGGTAAACAAATAACATCCGATCCTACAGTCAATACTAACGGCTCTCTCAAAGGACTGCTTATTGATCCAAAATGGGAACAAATTTTAAGCGACTCTATTGAAGATTCTCCTCAAGGTTATATCAGCACTCTAGACAACGAGCATATGAATCAGTTTGTGAACTCTGTTGGCAAAGCAATAGAACAAAACCTTTCCGAAGGTATCCACCCGGTTATTTTGTGTTCAAAACGAGTACGACGTTTAGCACGGGAAATATTATCTCGATCTTTTCCCAATATTTCTGTAATTGCCTATTCAGAAATTCCATCTTATGTTTCTGTAGAACAATTAGGGGTAATTACCGAGTAAAAAATTGCATTAAATAGCAAAAAATTTTATAATGATAAATAAGGATAAATAAGGATATGTAATGAAATATGTGACATTTCAAGGAAAAACCAAGCAGGAAGCGATGGCTCAGTTCAACAAAAAAGATCCCAGTTTGCGCGATGCCCGTTTGATTACAACGACTGAAGAAGAAATTTCATCCTTTTTAGGCCTGAAAAAAGAAAAAATTTATAAAGTTACTGTTGGCATTCCCGAACATTTCAGCAGCAGAGAAAAAATTTTGTCCATAGACACAGAAAAAGCACAATCTCATTTTACACCCTATGTTCCATCATCGGAAAAATTAACGGCTACTGAAAAATCTGTTCTTAGAAAGCAAAAAAATACTAAAAAAGAAGATTCACTTTTCCTAGAAAGCATATCACGCGTTGCTGATAAGATTTCAAAAATGGAGCAAACAGAAACACGCTCTACATTAACACCAATCGATAAAAATATCAAATTGCTTAAAGAAAACGATCTTCTCAAACAAGAACTTTCAGGTTTACGAAATGATCTCAAAGAAATTCAAAATATGCTATTTAATTATATCAAACAAAATCAAAATAATTTATTTCATCAGCAAGCGGTCCAAAAATTCAAAGACGAACAAAGTTTACCGGACGAATATCAAATTCATAAACAACACATTCGCTGGTTGGAACAATTCTTAAGAGATCGTGATTTTGCTGAATATTTTATTACTCAACTCATTCAAGAAATTGAAAATGAGCCTAATCCTATAAACGAAAAAAATTCACTTTTGCTGAAAACAAAAGATTTTCTCAAGCAAAATATTCCTCAAGCCGATATCAATATAGACAATTACACACACCAAAAAATTATGCTTATTGGTCCCACAGGTATTGGTAAAACAAGTACTCTCGTTAAACTAGCTGCCCATATTGCATATATGCGTAAGAAAAGTTTTCGTTTTATTTCACTGGATAAGTATAAAATAGGTGGAGAATCTCAATTAAAAAAATTATCCAGTTATATGCAGGCTGAATTTATTCCGATTACAAAACAAGAAGATTTCTTAAAGGCGTTGCATCAAGAAGATACTGATTATACATTTATTGATACTGCAGGAAAAAGTCCATCAGAATCTTTACCCATTCAAGAACTAGCAAATTGGATACAACAATTCGAAACTTCGATTGATATTCATCTTATACTCAGCGCGACGACTAAGTTTTCGGATTTAGATGCAATATGCAATGCGTATAATATTTTACCCTACAAACATTTTATTATTACAAAATTAGACGAAACACAATCATATGGCTCTATTCTTTCTATAGCTTACAAATATCAAATGCCTTTATCATTCCTAGCAGACGGCCAGGAAATTCCACAGGATTTTGGCATTATAGATTTAAATAAACTTATTAATGACGCACTAATATAGGAGTTATTTCATGCCAATGGTACTTGGATCAGACCAAATAGAAAATATCAAAAATTTAGTAGAACAAAATAATTCCCATACTCGTATTATCTCTGTAACTTCAGGGAAAGGTGGAGTCGGTAAAACAAATTTTGCACTTAATCTTGCGATTACTCTTGCAAACCTAAAAGATTCCAACCAATATCCTCTTAATAAACGTGTTGTTATTATGGATGCCGATCTTGGATTGGCAAATATCAATGTCCTGCTCGGACTTATCCCCAAATCTAACTTATACCATGTGCTCAAAGGGCAAAAAACTCTCAAAGAGATCATTACTCCCACTGCCTTTGGGATCGATTTAATTGCTGGAGCATCAGGGCTAAGTCAGCTTGCTAATCTTGAAGAAAGCGATCGAATAAATTTTATTAAAGCAATTTTAGAGCTCAATTACGCTGATTTTATTATTATTGATACTGCAGCAGGGGTTTCTTCTAATGTAACACAATTTGCAGGAATTGCTCACGAAACAATTATTGTTACCACCCCCGAGCCAACTTCAATTACAGATGCTTACGGAATAATAAAATCTATAGCATTAGAACCTTCTCCTCCTTTACTCAAACTGGTCATAAACAGAGCACAAAATCAAAAAGAAGCAGAAAAAGTAGCCAGTAAAATTATTGCAATCGCTCAACAATTCCTTAATATTAAGATTGAACCTCTTGGTTTTATACCAGATAGTCCACTTATTCCCAGCGCAGTACGAAAACAAATACCATTTACTATCCTCAATCCAGGTACTCCAATCTCTCATAGTATAGAACAAATTGCTCGACGGCTCCTCAACATTGATTTAAACACCCTAGAACAAACCCCTGGATGGAAAAAAATTTTAAGTTACCTTACAGGCCATGAATAATTTCTTTTGGTTTATAATTTTTATTCCTATGACATTGTTCGGTCAAGAATTTTCATTTTTAGGATTAAACTTAGGCATGGAAAAAGATAATATTATATCGTTAGTAAATAACCATCCTGATTTACTTCTTGACGGAGATGTTTTGTTATTTCAATTGATCCCTCCTACTCCTTTTACTGTGACACTAAAAGGTAAAAAAAGAACTATAAAAAAAATATTTATTGATTTTCTGGAAACTAAAAGTTATCAAATTACTATTTTTCTTGATCCAGAATCTTTTTCTTTCTATACTCTTTCAGAAACATTATGTGATAAATATGGAGCTCCAACAACTAGATCAGCATCAAAAGTCATATGGCTCAATAGGGAAAAAAATATACAATTAACATTAGAATCATCCAGCATTATTAAGATTACAGATATCAATCAATTAATAAAAGCAGCACGTTTACAAGAGCAATTTCTTGAAGAAGGCATAAGCGAATCTCAAGATTATCAAGATAGACAACGACTACTTAATGAATTGTAATTTAATATTGTTTAATCAAATTCTTGTGGTTAAAACAAGCACATTCATGAGATTTTTCCGTACATAATAATTCAGGTTCAGATCGAAAACATATATCTGTTGCAAACATACATCGAGGTGCAAAACGACAATATAACGGTGGATCAATAGGAGATGAGATTTCCCCTTTTAATTTTATTCTATCATATTTCTGATCTAATGACGGTACAGCAATCGCAGAAAGCAGTGCTTGAGTGTAAGGATGTTGAGGATTATCAAATAACATATTAGATGGAGCTCGTTCTACAATTTTCCCCAGATACATTACCATAATATCATCTGCAAAATGCTTTACAATTGACAAATCATGAGTAATAAATAAATATGTTAATTTAAATTCTTCCTGAAGATCCTGCATTAAATTAAGAATTTGAGCTTGAATAGATACATCCAACGAAGATACAGGTTCATCACAAACAATAAATTTCGGTTGCAGTACTAAAGCTCTGCCAATACCGACACGCTGACGCCGCCCTCCATCTAATTCATGAGGATAAGCATTAATAGAATTTCTTGCTAAACCAACAATATCCATTATTTTACAAATTTGCTTTTGCAATTCAGGACCATGCTTTACAATTTTATTAACTAATAAAGGTTCAGCGATTGTTTCGCCAATACTCATACGAGGGTTTAAGGAAGCATACGGATCTTGAAAAATCAGTTGGATATCCCGCCGTACATTTCTCATTTTTTGGGAAGTTAGAGATAAGATATCCTGGCCTTCAAAAAAAATATTTCCTGCATCAGGCTCAATAAGACGCAACAATAATCGGCCTGTTGTCGATTTCCCACATCCAGATTCTCCCACCACTCCTAAAGTTTTACCTTGCATGATGGAAAACGAAATATCATCAACTGCATGTAAAATTCCTTTTGGAGTCGGAAAATATTTTCGTAAATTCTTTACTTCAATAAGTGGCTTATTCATCACGATCTCCTTTTACATGAGCGTTAACCAACCCTTCATAAATCAAACATTCAACTAAATGCAGACTATCAATATGCGTTTCAAGAGGAACTCGAATAGAACAGAGTTTATCAGCATAAGGGCATCGAGGATGGAAAGAACAGCCTGTCGGAAGGCATGTAGGATCCGGAGGCTGACCCCAAATAGGATGCAAACGCTTAACATTTTTAGTAAGATTCGGAATGGAATCAAATAATCCCTTAGTATAAGGATGCTTGGTATGACAAAAAATATCACTAGCAGTACCACTTTCAATAATTTTTCCTGCATACATAATAGCTACTTTATCACATACTTGAGCCACAACACCCAAATCGTGAGTAATAAGGATCATCGAGGTATTCAGTTTTTTCTGAAGATTTTGAATCAACTCTAAAACTTGTGCTTGGATGGTCACATCTAATGCGGTAGTAGGTTCGTCAGCGATAATCAACTGTGGATTGCATGCTAATGCCATCGCAATGACTACTCTCTGTTTCATACCTCCAGAAAATTGATGAGGAAAATCATACATACGTTGAGCTGAAATACCTACTAATTCCAACATTTCCCCAGTCCTTGCTAAGGCCGCTTCCTGAGAAAGATTCTGATGAATGCGGATCGATTCTAAAATTTGATCACCTACTGTCATCACAGGATTCAAAGATGTCATAGGATCTTGAAAAATCATAGAAATAGCACTACCACGAATTGCTCGAAGCTCTAATTCAGAGCAAGTTAAGAGATTTTGACCTAAAAATTCTATCGTCCCTGATACAATCCTTCCTTGAGGCCTACTAACTAAATTCAAAATACTCAATGCTGTTGTTGTTTTGCCAGCACCGGTTTCGCCTACTAATCCAAAAGTTTCACCAGCTCTCAAATCAAGATTCAGTCCATTGACTGCCCTGACAATGCCATTTTCGGAAGTGTATTCAACTACTAAGTTTTTTATAGACAAAATAATATCGTTCATTATCCCTCCCTACTTCAAACGAGGATCAAGAGCATCTCGTAGTCCATCTCCCAATAAATTCAAAGATAAAATTGACAACATAATCGCTATCCCAGGATAGGTAGTGACCCAAGGAGCTTTTCTAATAAAATTACGTCCACCAGCAAGCATTGATCCCCATTCCGGTGTCGGCGGTTGCACTCCCAAACCAATAAAGCTCAATCCTGCAATACTTAAGATAGCTGCAGCAATCCCTAAAGTACCTTGTACAATAATCGGAGATAGCACATTGGGAACAACATGTTTCAAAATAATATAAAGATTTCCTGCACCAATAGTATGAGCTGCTTCAATAAACTCTTGATCACGTACCGATAATACTGATGCTCTAACAATCCGGGCATATACAGGTATAGATGATATAGATAGAGCAATAACAAGATTTACAAGATTCGAGCCCAAGGCTGAAACAATAGCAATAGCTAATAAAATAGAAGGAATCGCTAAAAATATATCCATAATCCTCATAATAATATTATCAATCCAGCCGCCAAAATATCCAGCTAAAGCTCCAAGAAATCCACCTATTACAATAGAAAGACTGACAGCAATAAAACCTATCACTAATGAAATTCTTGTTCCATGAACTATACGAGCAAAAATATCTCTTCCAAATTCATCTGTCCCTAGAATTGCTTTAGAACTAGGAGAAGCAAAAGTATTACTTAAATCTTGTTTGATAACAACAGTATTATAATCGGCAATATAGTCTGCATAAACAGTTATTAACATTAAAGCCATTAAAATAAAAAATCCAGCAACTGCAAGTTTATTTTTCAGAAGACGTATAGCTATACTTTGAAGCTGTGAACCAAACATACGAATGAAAAGTACAAATATAAAAGATAAAATAAGAATCAACCTACAAGTAATTGCAGCAAAATGTACTGATCGTGCCCATCCTGAGTTGGTTTGTATAGACGGTCCATAACCCATAACCAAATCATAAATAATAACAATAAGAAGAATAAAGCCTGTTGTTAAAAGCGGAATTTTATATCGGGAAAACAAAGATTTAAGAATATTTTCGGAATATTGCTGGATTATTTTTTGTTTCATAATTATTTCCCTTATTTATAACGAGATTTAATACGGGGATCTGCATAAGCATAAAGAATATCTACTACTAAATTAACAACACTAAAAGCTGCTGCTAAAAAGATCACAACACCCATAACGCGGGGGGTATCTTTCTGCCGAATGGCTTCAACCAACAAGCGGCCGATTCCAGGCCAAGAAAAAACGCTTTCAGTGAGAATTGCACCGCCTAGCAGAGTGCCAAACTGAATACCTATAACAGTCAACACAGGTATTAAAGCATTTCTGAATGCATGTTTATAAATCACGTTTTTCTCGCTGACTCCTTTAGCACGAGCTGTTCGTATATAGTCCTGCCGAACTACATCCAGCATAGAAGAACGGGTCATCCGCGTAATGACAGCAGCAGTACTGGTGCCCAAACTCACAGTTGGCAGAATGATTGATTTGAATCCGTGCCAAGAAAAAGAGGGTTGCCCTACTGCAGGCAGAAGTTCCCAACGGAGCGAAAACAACAAAATTAACATTAAACCAAACCAAAAAACAGGCATAGAAACTGCTAGAAGGGTTAGAAGCATAATCCCACTATCCCACAAGGAATATTGACGTACTGCTGTAAAAATACCAATCGGTATTCCAATAAATATCGCTAAAAAGACACTGGAAATAGTTAAAACCAGAGTATTAGGAAAACGTGACCAAATTTCTGTCCAAACTGGGAGATTGGTTGAATATGAACGCCCAAAATCACCAACTGCTATCCGTGATACATAACGAAAATACTGCACAATAAAAGGATCATTTAATCCCAATTCCTGACGTTTTGCATGGATAGCTTCTTCAGAAGCACTTTCACCTAAAATAAGTTGAGCTGGATCGCCAGGTGTCAGGGACATTATCGAAAATACAACAAATGAAATTCCTAAAAGTACTGGAATAAGCATTAACATACGTTTAAAAATATATTTTTTCATAAGAAAACCCCACTCTTTATATTATAAAGATTCGCCTTGATTCCAAAAATAAATAAAAGGAAATATAAAAATAGCAACAGATTCTCTAAAAACTAAAGGCATCATTTCTGCCATAGGAAGAGGAATACGGTTTGCTGCTATAAAACGAGCATTCGGCATACCATAAACAAAAGTATAAAATTGTATGCGTGGCAGATGATATGCTTGGGAAATAAACACAGGATACTTTTTATCTCCTTTTAATAAGGATTTAGCATGCAGTACCGTGGCACGGGTATTTGTTCCATATATATGCGAAATAATGCGGTGAGAAGGTATACCTTTGTTTTCTAAAAAGCTATGCATAATAGATACTTCTTCTCTACGCCCGCTTATGAGTAATAATGATTCAGATTTTGCAGGCATGCGCTCCCATAAAGAAATGCCTTTCAGAAGGCGCTGCTCTAAAGCAGGCACAGGATATCCATCTTTATGATAGCCAGCTCCTAAAATAGTAATAAGCGCTGCATCTGAAGGAATATCTTGTCCAGAAGGCGCATAAAATAGTAGTGATGCCATAAGAATGCCAAAAAGTATACACAAAATGCAAGCAATAGAAAATACAACTTTCATCATAAGACGCATATAAAAATCTCCATTATATATCATAAGACAATGTGCTAAGAAATGCAAATTATTCTTGAGAAAAATCAATTTATGAGTCGACTCTTTGAAAAAAATGCCGATATAAAAATAAAGTAATAATAACAATAAAGAGGTTAAGATGTTTGAAAAAGGTTTGTCCGTATTTTACCCGTTTCATGGAGCAGGTCAAATCATTGACATAGAAGAGAAGGAAATTCTTGGCGAAAAACGTGAATACTTGATTATTGAATTTCCTTTAACGCACACGAAAGTCATGTTGCCTACTAATAATCTGGATGCTACAGGACTTCGTCCCCTAGCAACGGAAAAAATGATCAAACAAAGTTTCGAAATTCTTGCTTCGGAAGGGAACGTCAATACATTCGACTGGAAACAACGTTACAAACTTCACACGGAAATGATCAAATCAGGAAAAATTATTGATATTGCTGAAGTTATCCGAAATTTACACCGTAGACACATGGTGAAAGAATTGTCCTCAACCGAAAAAAAGCTTTTCAATGACGCTCTTGATATGCTGTCCGGTGAAGTAGCTGTCGTTCTCAGCAAGGATCCTGAAGATATCCGTCAAGAAATTGAAAATATTCTGGTTAAATATACTCCTTCATTGGAATAATGTGGAAAATATTAAAATTTATTTAAAATTTCTTGCTTAAACTTTCATTTATGTTAATATTAAATAAGGAAAATTTTATTTAAGTATGGAGTATATCATGGATTTACTTGAGCAATTAACTAAAATAGAACTGTTAGAACTAGCAAGGCAACATCAAATTAAAGCATCAAGCAAGCTTAAGAAAAAAGAGCTTATGATATTGCTAAGTTCTATGCCCATTTCCGATAATTTTTATAGGCCTGCCCGACAAAAAAAACCTAAAAAAACACGTTATTCAATAATAACGCCAAATAAAACTATTCAGATTCGAGAGAAACGTGAAATTATTATTTTACCTCAAAGTCATGTTCGCGTATTTTTGATATGGAAAGCCAGTCTAGAATATAATTTGCATACTCAAGCATGGCTTATAAAAACGGATAAAGGTTACATGGAAAAAGTTCCACCTTCATCACGTTCTATGTTTTTAGATAGAAAATATACAAAAAATAATATAAAATTATTTAGAATAAAGCAAAATGGAGATATTGAATTTTTTGCAGAAGTCAAAGGAAAAATACCAAAATATAATATACCCCCTCAGAAAGATATTTTACATCATTTCGATAAATATAATTCATCAGGTTTGCATTTCAAATAAAAAGAGGATATCATGATTAACATTGCATTTGAATCTCAAAGTCTTAACAAACCTTCTTCAGATTTTCTGACACTATTAGAAACGTATTTAGAAAATATCCTTATACAATTTGATAAACAGTACTATGAATGTTCTATTTTTTTTTGCAATGACGACTATATATTAAAGCTTAATAAACAATACCGAAACAAAAATGCTTCTACAGATGTGTTATCTTTTGCCCAACATGAAGGAGACATATTTCCAGGACAAAATTTATTGTTAGGAGATATTGTTATTTCAACTGAAACAGCAAAACGACAAGCCCAAGCATTTGGGATAGATTATGAAGAAGAATTAGCACGATTAAGTATACATGGCTTGCTTCATCTCTTAGGATTCGATCATGAACGAGGTCCAGAAGACGAATTAATTATGTTTCAACTTCAAGACCAATTGATGGATCATTTCATGTTAAAATATAAAATTTTCCAAGTTCACATATAAAAAATCCCCTCATATGAGGGGATTTTTTATTCTATAACTGCTAAAACATTATCCATATCAAGTAATAAATGGTCTTTGTCATCTAATCTAATTTGAGTTCCAGCATACTTATCGAAAATAACTTCTTGTCCTTCTTTAACTGTAACATCTTTATCTCCTAACGCAACCACAATGCCAGTATTAGTTTTTTCTTGAGCTGTTGCAGGAATATAGAGACCACCAGAAGTTTTTTCTTCCCCTTCCTTTATTTGCACCAAAATGCGACTGCCGAGTGGTTTGATTTTCATGATATCCTCCATTCTTTTAAAATTTTATTTTCTATCAGTATATTAGCAAATTTCATGCCAATTGCCAATTCGCAACGATATTTTAAATTACTATTTTGCTATGAAAAAAAACAACCCTAAGTTACCATGGATCGGAATCAGGGTTTTTTTTCCATTCAGCAAGAGACTCCCGTGTCAAATTCCAACGGCTAAAACCTAAACTATACCAATTAGAAAGATCTTTTAAAATAACACTCTCAAAATAACGATAGACAAATGTCATAATATCTATGACATTTTGCTCCTTATTATCCGACAACTCAAAACATCCCGGTACAAAAGACTCAAAAAGATACTTTCCCTGACCGCAATAAAATGAGGCACCATACATCAATTGTGCTTGAGTACGCAATATTAAATTAGCTATTCCTTTAGGAGCTGCAGCTTCATGACCAAAAAAATCAATAAAAACAGGATCAAACCAATGATTTTGATCAGCGACTAAAGCGACAGAATCTCCTGATTTCAAATATTGTATAATCGGCTTCAACTGAGAAATCTCATTATAAACAGGAATAATTCCTATTTTTCTCCTGAGATACTGAAAATGCTTATCAAGAAAAGGATTAAACTGCCTTTCAACCACAGAAGCCATACGAAAACCTAAATCATTCATTAACTGTCCATAGAATTCCCAATTCCCAGCATGCAAAGTAATAAAAATAACAGGAATTTTTTCCTGCTGCAGCCTATATCCATAGGCAAAAACTTGAGGATGCACAATACGCATATAGCTGATCCGATCTTGAAACCCCATACGCCCAAGTTTTATTGTTTCAACAAAAATCCTTAAAGGATATCCCATAAGCACAGATCCAATCCAATCTAATTCTTTATTAGACCAAGGTTTTTGGGGATTTATAACTTTAAGATTTTCTAAAATTTCTTGCTTTTTTTGGGGAGAAATCTTGAAAAGAAAGAAACCAATGCTTTTAGATATTCCAAAAAGTTTCTCAAACGGAAACAACGACAAAAGATAGACAAAAGGCAAGATAAACCCTGCCTCTAATGCCATTGATATATTTCTAAAAATAGAAAACTGTCGTTTTGCCATAAAATACCCTAAAATGATTCTTTGGATAATTTATCTAATTTTTCATCTTCTTTTGCTTGTCTTTGCCGAGCCTTTTGCTCTACTTTTTGTGCTGCTTGCAAAGCTTTTCGTTCTGCTTTTTCGCGCCTTTTACGTTCTTTTTGTAAAGCACGCCGTGCTTTATCAGCAGCAGCTTCTTCTTTAGCTATCTGTTTGTCTAAAACATATTTAGCCTTCTTATCAGCTAAAAAAACAGAGTCTTCCTGTTTCAAATATACACGATATGCTTTAGGATTTCTAATTCTAATGGCCAAAGTCTGTGCCAAAGCTTGAACCGTAGCGGGTGCTTGAGGCATCGCTAAAATAGCATCCAAATGCTCTAACGCTTTTTCCCGCTGAAACCGTCTGTTATAAATATAAGCAGCTTCATAATGCGCCCAAGCAACAGCTGCATGTTCTTTGGAAAACAGTTCTATAACATTCGTATAAAAATACAAAGCCCGTCCATAAAAACCATGTCCATAAGCACTAGCACCCATGTCAAGTACACGGTCGACCGGCATCTGAACGAGCAATTCTTTTGCAGGCATAATCAGTGAAAAAGGATTATAAGGTTTTGTAAGAGGATCTTGTTTTGTTTTTTCCTTTCCAAATGACAACGATACACTGAAAATAAGACCCAACAGTATGAATTTTTTCATACTCCCTCCGTCAATTTCTTTAATTCGTAAAGGTGTCCGGCTACAATTTCATTATCGGGAGACAATTCAAATGCTTTTTCCAACTCAGTTTTTGCTTCTTCATAAAAACCGTTATCCATCAAAGCTTTCCCCAAGCTGTCTCTATATGCCGGATTATTGGGATCAAGCTGTACTGCTTGAGTGCAAAGGCGAATGCCCTCAGAAATATCTTTTTTGGTTTCAATGAGAATATAACCTAAATTATTCAATGCTCCAGGATAATTCGGATCAATTTCGAGAGCTTTCTTAAGAGCATCAATCGCTTGATTTACCATACTACGTTCGTAGAACACCACACCCAACGCCGAATAAGCGCCAGGTTCGGGCACTCCTGTCTGCAGAGCTTCACGAAAAGCTCGCTCAGCCTTACTGTATGCTTTCACATCAGCATAAGCTTTTCCCAAAAAAACTAAACAACGTAACTTCTGACCAGGATCCAATTTCGCATTTTTAGCCTGTTCAAGATAACGAATACCACTCTGATAATTTTTCAAACGCACCAAAACTAGACCCAAATAAAAACAAATTAACGGATTATCAGGCATCTTCTCCAGATATATCAATAATTCATCCGCAGCCTTATTATAGTCACCTGTTTCAGCGCACCGGTTGAGCAGTTCTTCCATTTCTTCATTCAAATTTCGATCCATTATTATTCCTTGTACTTCGTTAAATTAAAAACTCTCAACGTAGTGCGTTTGAAAACATCATCAGGAGTTTTTATCATCTGCAGACCTTTAAGGTATTCAAAATGCAGAATATATTCCCGAACTCCCAAAAGCAGGCGGAAACTCACTCCTTTAGGCTGAACAGCTTGTATTTTGGATAACGAAATATTATTGCCAATTGTCTGATCAAAGGGTTCTTCTATAGCCGAAGCACGCGGCAAAATAAACAAAGGTTTAGAAAAATCTGCAGAAAAAAAACCATCATCTATTCGCATCAAAAAAATATCCCCTTTATCGGACACAGAAAATTTCAAATGATAATTGAACTCTTCATTACGTGAAAAAATTTGAAGCATACTGTTAAAATAAAAATTATTTTCTGTCATGTCCAGTATACGACGAAATCGTATTTTATCTCCTGATTCTGAAACAAAATATTCAATAGTGTCCGGTATAAAATCGAAAAAATACATGTCATCAGGAAAGTAACTCCAATTCTTATTTCCCAAAATCACAACAGTTAAAAAAACATAAAAGAATTTTTTATTCATCTATTATATTACCTATTGTATCCGTATTATTTCTAAAATTTACCATATCTTGAACCATCAGCCTCGAAAACATCCCTATATCTTTTAAATCAACATAAGGAGACAAAAGATTATATATTTTATCTTTATGTCCTATAGAAAACAAAATTTCCACAATAATCGCCACCACACGATTCTCAGTCTCTGAAGTTTTTAACATTTTTTGTATCATTTCTATTACTTTTTGGTAATTTTTCTGGAAAGCTTCAAATTTTATTAGCCCAAGATAGCCGTATTTATCTTTATTTTGTTCCCAGGCTCTGATATACACCTTTTCCGCTTCTTCTATCATAGCACACTGCATATACATATCTCCTAAGCGGGTCAAAACACGGGTATCATTTTTATTGTTGCTAAAGCACTGCTCCCAATACGCAATGGAATCTCGATACAAAAGTTGTCCGCGCAACGTATCTGCAATCCCAAATAATACATAATTATTAGAAGGTGCAATTTCATAAGCTTTTTTGTAGTAGTACAACGCATCAGTAAAATTTTTCCGCATACGGTAAATATTAGCTACCATCGTCATAATATTGATAAACTCAGGATGTAGTATTAGCAGTTTTTCCCAATATTTCAGAGTCAGATTATACTTTTTCTGCTTAAAATATAAATCACCTAGCCCCATTAATGCAAATTTATTATTATGTTTTAACTCAAGAGACTGTAAATATAATATTTCAGCTTGATCGTTATCATTTTTATGGCGATACGCGTCTGCTAAACGATTCATAGCTAAAAAATCATGAGGATGATAGCTCAAAAGTTGCTTCCACCAGTGTATTTCCCGGGAATGATTTTTCAAGCCTCGATAACTATTTGCGATCCCATTGAGAGCAAACCGGTTTTTAGGTTCTAGTTTGAGAGCTTTTTCAAAATATTCCACGGCTTCTGAGAACAGCAATTTGATCCTAGAAATATGACCCAGGCCAGCAAAAATCATTACTTGCTGCATACAGTTCATATTTCCAATTTGGCCGAGCAATTCCATATATTTTTTACGTGCTTCTTTATATTTTTTTTGAATAGATAAATGCTTTGCCAAATTGATATCTGCTGAAAAATCTGCTCTCATTGCCCCTTTTCCTAACGAAAGTGAAATATTAACTCGTATTCATATATTATACAATAAAAATTCGTTTGGCGCAAACTATTTTAATTAGATATTTATCGAGCTATTAGCAAACCCTAAATCCTCCATAAGACTTTTGAACTCCATAAGAAACAGTGGATTATTAATAGAAAATATTGTCGATTTATGGTATTCATAGATCAAATCTCTAAATTTATCCATATACTGCGCGCTGACAGAATCCTTGATTCCCCAGAAAATAATCCGGCCGTCTTTCAGCATTTCAGCGCTTTTCTGTTTGAGGGCACTCTGTAAAAAAACTTCCAGTGCAATCACAACAGGCTCAAGATACAAAGCTGCTTCTTGAAGCGAATCGGCACTTTTTTTAAGGAGCACAGCTTCCCGTAAAAACACATCCAAAAAATAGTCCCTGTCGTCATACGCCAGATCTAATGCAAATTGATGCACACGCATTGCATAATGAAATACTAAAACCCTTTTTTCATAAGGTAGCAAAAGATTTTCTGCTCCCCAAACTGCATCAAGAGACAAAGTCCCTTCTGCGCGTTTATGGCGGTAACCGCGGATCATTTCATAATGAATACTACGTGCAATGAATCTTATGCGTAGCAGCAGTGGTAATGTCGATAACTGTGATACATTCCAAGTTTCTGCTTGACTCCAAAAATTTTCATCGAAATCATGAGAATCATTTTCATCAAGATCAATCCAACAAAGATGTCCGCTCCAATCTGAGCCCTTTGACATCAGGCAGAATGCCGTATGAATATTTAACCCCATATAATTAAAAAATTTAAATACATAACGGTCATGATTGGGATCAGCCCATACTTGAGCAACGGAAAATTCATTAGTCACGGTTTGAACATCCTGAAACCCCTCCCTAAGTGCATACCAGCAGACATATTGTTTAAGAGTTGCAAAATCAAGACGCGACTCTTTCACAGAACTCAAGAGAACCTGTTTTCCAGTGCCTTGACCTACAACGTTACTCATACCTTTATCCAAAATATTCAGGAATGTTTCATAAACAGCAGGGTCGAGAAAATCCTGAACAAATTCATAAGCGCGCTGAGCATAAAGCAAATCTTGGATAGTCTCAATGCCTGAAATATCCGAAAAAAACCAGCCACAACTTGTATACATAAGCATTGCATAATGCAGCGCTTCCATCATTTTAATAACGAAAAATCGTTCTTGTTCGGAGAGTGTTTTTACTTGATGCTTGGCAAAAAACACTTCATAATCTTGAGGATCATTACTCATGAACGGTATAGCAAAATCATTGCGCGCCTGCCAAACGTCCTGAACCAGCCCGTCAAGCTTGAATGCAATAATTTTTTGGATTTCGTCACGTAAATAATCAAATGCTTCCCTAAGGGGAGTACGCCATTTTTGATTCCACGAGTCAAGACCTCCGGTATGACAGCCACAATCTTCATGCCAGCGCCCTACCCCATGGGCACAGCTCCACGCGGTACCAAGTCCGTCTTTTCCGGGAAGCAGAAAACATTCGACAGTAGGAGGATTGTCTGCAAGAAAACGGCCGTAATTGGTAAACACAAACTCCGGATCAGTCTCTGAGATAATATCATAAACAAGGCGTGCTAATGCCATATTACCGTAAGGCTTGTGATGGCCGTAAACTTCACCGTCAGTTGCCGTATGAACAAGTCTAACTTCAGAATCCTGAGCAGCAAAAGCGCTTCGGACCGCAGCCAAAAGATTATTAGAATCGCTCAGCAAATTCCCGAAACTAATCCCCGATGCAAGCTGAGCATCATAAAAAAATACAGCCAATGACCCATTTTTAGTATTGAGGATGTAAGGACGATTAGCACTGATTTTACCTCCTTCGACATCAATACGTTGGCCTCCGGGATTGGCTTCTGCAGCGGCTTGAAATGGAGACAAAATCACAAACTTAACCCCACAATCTACTAAAATTGCAGCGGTAATTTCATTGATAGCAGTTTCGCCCAGCCACAAGCCTTCGGAGTCGCGCCCAAAGCGGCGTTTGAAGTCAGTCAACCCCCACAATGCTTGTGTATATTGATCTCTTTCGCTGGCCAGCGGCATAATCATATGATTATATACCTGGGCAATTGCGTTACCGTGACCATAATTTCTACTGACAGAAATCTTATCAGCTTCAATGATGCGCTTAAGGGTTTGCGGGTCAGCATCTAAATTCTGCATCCATGCAAGCAGAGTTGGTCCAAAGTTGAACGACAAATACTCATAGCAATTCACTGTCATCAAGACTTCTTCGCCCTCCAAAACCGGAGTGCGAGTACAAGCTGCATAACATTCCGTATTAATTTTAGTATTCCAGTCGTTGTAAGGATAGGCAGAAATTTGCCGGTCTACATAGCCTGACCAGGGATTTTCACGTGGCGGCTGATAAAAATGCCCGTGCAAAATAAAAAAGTTTTTTTTCATAGCTTTTTCCTTTGAAAATATTGCATTCTCTGCATTATACCACAAAATTACAAAAAAAATAATTCGGAAACAAGTTTTTTAAGATAATTCTTGATTTTTTTGAAATGAATAATTATACTTGTATAAAAGGCACATCATTTGAAAAATTGGAGTTCAAGCGTGCAAAAACTGTTTCCTCAAGCGATTCCTGACGACATCTTATTTATTTCCAATATCTTAAATCACCAAGGTTTCGAACTGAAACTAGTAGGCGGTGCGGTGCGAGATGCTTTAAGAAACCAAAAAAATATTGATTTCGATCTGGCAACTTCGGCCTCTCCTGATCAGGTTAAAGCAGTTTTTAAACCGATTAAAAACTGCTTTATTGTTCCCACAGGTCTAGCACATGGCACTGTGACTCTTGTTTTAAATAACAAGCACTATGAAATAACCACATACCGTTTGGATGGTTTTTATTCGGACAGCCGGCATCCTGATCATGTTAAATTTACCCATTCTATTGAAGAAGATTTGTCACGACGTGATTTTACGATCAACGCGATCTCTGCAGATCCTATCACAAAAATGATTCATGATCCGTTTCATGGCAGAGAAGATATCAAAAATAAAATTATCCGCACAGTCGGTGATCCCATGGAACGATTCCGTGAAGACGCGTTACGCATGATTCGAGCATGCCGATTTGCTGCTACACTTGGATTTTCTATAGAGGAAAATACTTTTGCTGCCATTAAAGCACTATCACAAAATATTACAGCTGTTTCTCATGAAAGAATCCGCGATGAACTGTTAAAAATGTTGTGCTCTGACCAGCCTTCGATAGGCCTCGAAGCTATGCGTACGAGCGATCTTTTGAAATATATTCTTCCGGAGCTCTTAGAAGGTTACGGAGTAGAACAAAATGAATTTCATCGTTATGATGTTTATACCCATAACTGTAAAACATGTGATCTTATTCGTTCTGATGATCCTATTACTAAATTTGCGGCATTATTACACGATGTGGGTAAGCCACGGGCAAAAAATTTCGCACTCAAGATTGGCAATGGGAATGTTTTTTATAATCATGAAATTATTGGCGCAAAAATGACCGATAAAATCATGAAACGGTTGAAATTTTCCAACGAACAACGCGAAAAAGCAGTACTTTTAGTGGAAATGCATATGTTTTACTACACAAAAGACTGGACAGATGGTGCAATCCGGAGATTTTTAAGGCGGTTTGATGGAGATCAGGCTTTCTTGCGCGAGTTGTTTTTTCTACGTGAAGCAGATCGTTTAGGCAGTGGCACCAAAAAACAAAGTCCTCATATTTTTCAAGAGTTCAAAAAACGAATTGATCAAATTCTCGAGGAAGATGCCGCTTTAAAAATCAGCGACCTCCATATAAACGGCAATATATTGATAGAAGAATTCAATTTGCAGCCATCACCTCTAATTGGTGAAATACTTAGGCATCTACTGGAACTGGTACTTGATGATCCTACATTAAACAACAAACACGATCTTCATGAACAAATACGTACTTATTTGCGTAAGACAGAAGTCCAATAAAAAAGAGGCAGTTATGTTTTCATCACTCATCAGGACATTACAAATGAATTTCTCCAATATGTTTTCGGACACCAATTCCGTGCAAAATACCAATACTATGGAAGTAAAACAATCTGCCGTGAGTTCCACACAAGAATTAATTAATATGGCTCGTTCTTCATCAAACTCTATAGTTAAAACACTAGGTGATATTCTTGCTTCTGAACCATACGCTGGGTTTTTGCTGATTGTGATGATTGCATTAATTATCACTTTAATGCTACGCTGGACACTTTACATTACAGGCAAAAAAGCGTTATCTTCTAAAAAATTCTTTTGGCGGCGTGTATGGACATCTCTATCATCTCCGCAATTTCTATGGTCAGGGTTGATTTTAGGGGTTATTCTTGGACTGGACGTACTTAACTTGCCTGAAGCTCTCACCCGTGTATTAAGAATTATCTTATTTTCTATTCTGCTTTGGCTGCTTTACATTGTTTCACGGAGGATTTTGTCGATCTATTCTCGTGCTATTCTCATCTATCACTCATCCGATAACAGAATAAAGTTTTTCCGCAACAAAAACGTTTTTATTGTATTCTCACGAATAACCAGAGCCGCATGGACAGTAATTTTTATTACTGTATTATTAGGGCTATGGGGGGTTCAGTTAGGTCCTATACTGGCCGGTTTGGGGATTGCTGGGCTTGTTGTTGGTTTTGCCCTGCAAGACGCATTATCACATGTTTTTGGAGGCATCAGCCTGATGCTCGACGAAACCTATACCGAAGGCGATTATGTTATTCTCGAAAACGGTAATGAAGGGATTATCTTCCAAATAGGCTATAGAAGTACAAAATTACGGACATTTAATGAAGAAATTATCATCATTCCAAACGGGATTCTAGCAAAAATGGTTATTACGAACCTTTCCCAGCCAGTAAAACGAATGCGTGTTGTTATATACTATACGACTCATGCAAGCGATGCTTCTCCGGAGACCGTAAAAGAACTATTGGTACAAGCTACCAACAAAGTAACTGGCGTATTACGTTATCCAGAACCTTATGTATTTTTTCTGGAACCCAAGGGAACAACATATCGTTTTCGTTTGAACTATTTTATTCCGACAGCATTTACGCGATTATCTTCTACTGATGCAGTTCATATGGAAGTAGTTAAGATCTTTCAAGAGAATAAAATAAGATTTGCTGCAGAAGAGTCGTTAATTCAATTAGAAAGGAGGGATTTTACAAATAATTCATAAAAATGATAAAAAAACTTGACGAAAATAAAATTTTATAGCATAATAAGAATACATTTCTGTATTCTTATCTTAAATAAATACTCATTAATATCCAAAATCACTAGAGGTATCCATGGCTCGTCGTATCAAACTGAAAAATAATTCAGAAAACGAAATTCAAGAGAATGTGACTCTTGAACAACCTACAGAAAACAAAAAAACACATCGTAAATCAAAAAAAACATCTGCGCAGCTTCCTGAGGATAATCTTATTGAAGAATTTATTCCTCTTGACGATAAAGATTTCAAAAAATATAGCAAAAATTTATTTGCTATATACGAACATTCTTCGGACCCTCAAAAAGTTATGTCTCAAGTTTTTTCTGAAGATGGAACTATGTTATTTATTAACCAGCTTAAACAATTATCCATTACAGAATTATTAATGGTTGCCGAACATTTGAAATTAGAAAATTGCGAAAGTATGCATACTCAGGAATTAGTATACACTATTCTTAGGAAACATGCCGACAATAAAGGTATTATTTATGGTGGCGGGACTTTGCAACTGATAGACGGAGGTTTTGGATTTTTACGATCTCCACGGTATAGCTATCTGCCTAGTTCTGATGATATCTATGTTTCGCCATCTCAAATATCACTTTTCCGGTTACGGAGCGGCGATGTGCTCCAAGGTCAAATCCGTCCTCCGCAGCGCACAGAAGAAGAAAAATTTTTTGCCATGCTTAAAGTTGAAAGTATTAACGAAAAATCTGCTGAAGTAGCACGGAAACGGACGTTATTTTCCAATTTAACTCCGTTATTCCCGGAAGAACAAATCAAGTTGGAACGTTCTCCCGATTCTCTTGCTATGCGTATGATGGATTTATTTACACCTATTGGAAAAGGACAACGAGCATTATTAGTATCACCTCCCAAAGCTGGAAAAACCACACTTCTAAAAGACATAGCCAATAGTATAACAACAAATCATCCGGAAATCAAACTTATTGTTTTTCTCGTAGACGAAAGACCTGAAGAAGTAACTGATATGCAGCGCTCCGTAAAAGCTGAAGTTGTCTATTCGACATTTGATGAGCCCGCTCAAAAACATGTGAATGTAGCACAAATGGTTCTTGAAAAGGCTCGTCGTTTGGTTGAAAGCGGCTATGATGTTGTGATTTTATTAGATTCAATTACTCGGCTTGCACGGGCTTACAACCAAGTAGAACCATCTTCAGGAAAAGTATTGTCAGGAGGGATTGATTCAGGAGCCCTTCACAAACCTAAAAAATTCTTCGGAGCTGCTCGCAATATCGAAGAAGGAGGCAGTTTAACAATTATTGCAACAGCGCTTGTAGATACGGGATCAAAAATGGATGACATTATTTTCGAAGAATTCAAAGGCACAGGTAATATGGAAATCAACTTGGACCGTAACTTGGCTAATCAGCGCACATTTCCTGCATTTGATATTAAAATTTCAGGAACAAGGCGGGAAGATCTTTTACTTAATAGTGCAAACTTAGAAAAAATACGTATGTTAAGAAAAGTGTTTGTAAACATGTCTAATGAAGAAATTATTAATAAAATTAGTCAGGCTATGAAAAAATTTCCTACTAATGAAGAATTTCTTAACAATTTGCAATTCTTAGGGAAGGCCTGATCCCTATCTTTATTCACTTTAGCAGAGTAAATAGCTATTAAAATTTGCGTTTTGGCGCATTAATTATATAAAATCATCCTAGATAATAAAGAAAATTAAAACTGCTGTATCTTGAGTAAAGTTTATTAAAATAATTTCAGGTTAAAATGTTTCAACCACTTCTGTTTGCTTATATCATAACATCATAGAGATTTTTTAGTTTTTCTATCAACATCTTTTCTGCTTTAACTCAATAACCATAAAATTATCACAAAAATACTTTGATAACATTTAAATTATAATATTCTAAAAAATAAAAAATGAATTCATAAACTTATAGAGAAATATATTAAATATCTTTTAAGGTGTATGTGAAATGGCATTACTAAATAAGAAAAATCAAAAATTAACCGGAAAATAATTGCTTTCCATTTTAGAAAAAGTTACTGAGAATAATATTGTTATTACTGATGCATTCAAAAGGTACAATATTGGATGAAGATTGGAAATTTTAATGATAAGTTCGAATATTATGAATTCATTTTACTTAATCATCACGTCTATAAAAAACTTATATTAACCACTTTCCTCAAAATCATTAAGAATATAGTAAACTTATAAGCTCATTCTAAACATATTCTTACATATTCTCAAACTAAACTATTTTATCGTTATTTTAGTTAATTTTTCGCAAAATACAAAATAATTTGACTTCTTATGAAAGAATGCTTTATACTTATAAAAATTATTAAGGGCAAAATTATGACATCACTGGGTGTTCTTATTGGGCTTACTATTTCTATTATTTTTATTCTACGTCGCTTTCATCCTGTATATGCTTTAATTTTAGGCTCACTTATTGCCGGCATAATAGGCGGATTCTCTCTAAATACCACAATCAATATTATGATTAGCGGCATCAAGACAATGGTTCCAGCGATTATTAGGATTCTTACGGCGGGGATTTTAGTAGGCACGCTAGTCAAAACAGGTGCTGCTATTAAAATAGCAGAAACAATTATTGAAAAATTAGGAGAAAAACTTGTTTTATTAGCATTAACTTTAGCAACATTTTGTTTAACAGCTACTGGAATTTTTCTTGATGTCACAATTATTACGATTGCACCGATCGCTCTGACGATCGCGCAAAAATTAAATATTTCTAAATCTGCTATTTTACTGGCACTTAGCGGAGGCGGAAAAGCAGGAAATTTAATATCACCTAATCCCAGTACTATTGCTGTGTCAGAAATATTTCAAGTTCCCATCTCATCGGTTATGGCCGCGAATATTTTTCCGAGCATTATTGCTATTATACTGACAACAACTATTGCAAAATTTTTCATTAACAAAGGAGAAAAAGTTACAGAAAATCCCCACTTTCATCACGGCAAATTACCATCTTTCATGGCAAGCATTATTGGTCCAGTTACTGCTATCTTGCTGCTGACCTTGCAGCCGCTATTTCAAATTGCTATTGACCCATTAATTGCCTTGCCTATAGGTGGTATGCTGGGGATCATAGCTATGGACAAACTTCCAGAATTTAACTCTTGTTTGTGTATAGGCTTGGAAAAAATTTCAGGTGTTGTTCTATTACTCATAGGTGTAGGAACAATGGCCGGTATGATTCAAAACTCCAACATTAAAGAATTAAGTCTGCAGTTTTTAGAAACAGTACATATTTCTGATTTTTTTATTGCGCCTCTTTCCGGACTTTTCTTAGCTATGGTTACTGCATCCGCAACCGCAGGAGCTACTATTGCTTCAACAACCTTTGTTGACCTCATCATTAATACAGGAATAGCCCCAGTACAGGGAGCATCTTTAATTAATGCTGGTTCTATGGTCATGGATCATATGCCACATGGCTCGTTTTTTCATAACACGAAAGATTCTCTTCATTTGTCCCTAAAAGAACGATTTAGAGTTTTTCCTTACGAAATTTTGATTGGATTCAGTTTGCTATTTTTGGCTGTTATCAGATATTTTATGATTAATTAAACTCTATGTCTATTTTAACATCATTTCCCTGATCATTATGTACGTGAAGACATATATTAACTTCATCCTGAATAGCAGGGACATGCGAAATAAGTCCAACAATACGCTGTTCTTGTTGTGCCAATTCATACAAAGTTTGAAGAACAATTCTAAGATTTTCTTCATCAAGCGAGCCAAATCCTTCATCCACAAAAAAGAAACGATGTCCTACTCTACTCTGATCAGCTAATGCCAGAGCCAATGCTAACGCTGCTTGGAAACTTTGTCCACCAGATAATGTTGATATATCACGCTTATTACCACCGGCAAGACGATCAATCACATAAACCCCTTTATGTTGCAAATCACTAGGAGCTTCTATAGCAAACTGATTTCTACTGAATCTTAAAAAACGCTGATTAGCATAGTAACAAAGCTGTTCCAGATATTTTTGACCGATAAAATTTACAAATCCTTTTGCTTTAAAAAGCTGTTCTAAAATAGCAATATTTTCTTGATTGATTAACATTTCTTTTTGTTGTTCCATTAACATTTCTTTTTGTATTATATTCTGCTGCAAAGATTTAATTTTATCAGATAAAGATCCTAAATCCTGTTCGTTTATTGAAATCTTGGATTCTAATAATAAAACATCTTGTTCTAATTCATTTAATAATAAAGAAAAATCTATATTATTATTGATTTCCAAATGGGATAGTTCTTTTATTTTATTTTCTAAAACGGCATATTCTTTTCTATAATTCGAAATGTCTTCATAACTCATTTTAGAAAATAACGCACTTTTAGAATATTCAATTTCACTAAGTCCGATCTTTTTTAATTCTTGCTCTTTCTTAATAATATCTGATTCTAACATTTTTTGTATTTGATTTTTCTGGTCAATAGATGCAAACAACAAACTCTGAAATTGTGTTATTTTTTTCTCTAACTCGTATTTTCTTATTTCTGACATATTTTTTTTCTTTTCTAATTCAACTTGAAGATTTTCATATTCATTAATTTTTGTTTTTGCTTGCAATAGATTTTCTTTTTTTTGCTTATTTTCGATTAATAATTGATTAAGTTTTTCTTTCCAAGAATCTAAAGATTCATTATTTAATAAGTTTTGTTTTTGTGATTCTAATTGTTCTAATTCATCTTTATAATTTTGACAAAGTTTTTCAGACATTTCTACTTGCCTATATTCATCGCGAAGCTGCTCTAATAATTTTTCTAAGGCCAATCTTTGCTGAGTAAAATTTTCTAACATATGCTCATCAATAGATTCAAAAGGACTAGGATGTTCTATTGAACCACATAAAGGACAAGGTTCATTCGGCTTTAAGCAATAAGAAATCCCAGATAACCCCAACAAACTTTTATATTTCTGCTCTTCTTCATAAATAAAATTAAGTTGTGTTTTTATTTCTTGTGCATGTAAATTAACATCATTCAAAGAACGGCCAATTTTCAATGTTTTTTGTTTGTTGAGCAATTCCAAACTTCTTGCTTCTAATTGATTCCATTGTTTTATTTGATATTCTAAATGCACAATTAATTTATCAAATTCTTGTTCTTGCCAAAAATCTTTTTGCTGGATAAATTGTTTTTTGTGTGTTTGAATTTCTTCAAGTTCTTGCTGTAATAATTTGAATATTTCTGCTTCTTTTTCACTATCAGTTTGTAATAGAGTTAAATCTTTTTGCAATTGATCAATTTTCCATTGAGATTCATTAATATTGTTTATATATTTTTTAATATTATCATCCAGTTCAATAATACGATCTACTTTCAAACGCAATTCAGCCTGTTCTATTTTTTCTTTTTTCTGTTCTAACAGAGCTATTTTTTCTTTTGACTCTTTTAAGAGAAGTAATTGATCAATTTTTTTTTGAATTTCTTCTTTAGATTTTTTTTTACTATTTAATTCATGTTTCGAATATTCCAATTCAATCTTATATTGTTTCTTTCGTTCTTTCAACTCAGATAACAATTCATCTGAGACATCTTCAAAAAGCATCAGTTGCGCAGACAATGCCTTTAAATTGCCGCTATTTTCATTTTTTAATATAGCAACTTGATCTGATAAATCAAAGCGTTCCAAATGAAAAAGTCTCATTAAAGTTTCTGCATTTTTGCTGGGCGTAGCATGAAGAAAATTCAAAAAATCACGTTGTTGTAACACTATTGTTTTTCGAAAATCATCGTAACTCAATCCTAATATTTCCTCACCGGATATTTTTCCTTGAGGTACCCATTCATTATTTTGCTTACGAAATACTTCACGTTTTGCGTCTACTTTTTCAAATTTCTTTTTATCACGAACTGCATGAATTCGGCATAAATATTCTTCGATACCGGACTCTCCAATAACAGAAAATTCAAATTCAATTAACATGGTATCTGACTCAAGATTCATCATGCTATAAGTCACAGAAAAATTAGATGATCCGCTACCACTGCCCATTGAGCCTAAACGCTCTGTTCTAGCATATAAGGCAAAAATAATAGCCTCAATAATTGCCGATTTTCCTACTCCAACCGAACCAAAAATTCCGAAAAATTTCTTTTCTTCAAATATAGAAAAATCAATAAAAACCTCACTTTTATAAGAATAAAAACCTTGAATTTTTAGAGAATAAGGAAGAAACCCTTGTTTTCGAAAATGCAATATTGAAGTTTGATCATACTGATTTAATGTTTCAAAAAAGGCAAGTAAACTTTCCGGAGCTTCCATTTTTCTTTTAAACAAAAAATAATCCTTAAACAATTCTAGAGATGACCGTTCATGAATATATTCTATATCTGGATTTAAGGCAAGTGTTTTGCTGAATTTCGGCTGCATATCGACACGAAGCAGTCTGGAATGAATGTTGTTCAACTTGTGCATTTCATGAGCTTCTAGGTAGCGGTCACCACACCATACTAATTCGATATAATTTTCATCCTCTCCTTGTAGAAGGTTTTCTATTTTGCTTACATCATCAAAAATAATACGTTTGATATTTCTACCTTGTGTCAAAGGATAATAATATTCGGATTTTTTACGGTTAATTTCCAGTATTAATAAAGTTTTTTGTTGTCCGCTTTCCGACATACTATAAATAAGGGGACTACCAGTATAGAAAACCTGACAATTTTTCGAAAATATTTTTTGTGGTCTGTGTATATGCCCGAGAATGGCATAATCAATTCCCTGAGGAATATATTCTGCAGAAATACCACCTATTCCACCTATTTTTTTTTCACCTTCATCTTCTACGGGGGGCTCTTCTTGAATTAAAGTATCCTTCTTTTCGGGCAGAACAAAATAATGCGCCACTAAGATATTAATAACATCAGAATCTTGAGAGATATTTTCTTGCCATTGTTTCTGAAACACTTCCCATATTTTTTTACTGCTGTCCTCAACACCAAAATCTTTTTTCAAACGTTGTGCATTAGCATACGGTGCCAGTAAAAATCTAATATTTTTCTTTGCTTTTTTAAAGAAAATTTCAATCATTCCTGGTGCCGAAGCATTCACTCTCCATGCAGAGCTGTTTTCTTCCAGCCGAGGTACTTCATGCACAAAACCAACAATAGCAACCCCGACTTGAGAAGCAAATGCTTCAGAAGAAGATAAAAATAACGGAGAATCATGGTTCCCGGCAATCACCAGAACCACACATTCTCCGTTTCTTGATAGGCGCGCTAATGTTTTAACAAACAATTTTGTCACTTCAGGACTCGGATTTACGGTATCAAAGCAGTCTCCTGCTACAATCACTGCATCAACCTTTTGCTCTTCTGCATATTGGACAATTTCATCCATCACTAGAATTTGCTCTTCCAGACGCGAAAAAGCTTCTAATTTTTTGCCCAAATGCCAATCGGCAGTGCATAGAATTTTCATGCGTACCCTTTGTTACCGGTTAGAACTAACCTTTATATTTTTCAAGGAGAAAAACAAGCGACCGCCCATAAATATGACTCTTAATATTTCGTCGACAACATAAATAAGAAAAATACCGAATACTCCCCAATGAAGTTGACCAACAAAAAAATATGACTGTAAAGCAATTGCTGTCAACCCTACCATCTGTACAAACATTCCCCACAAGGTAATTCCCATACCGTGCAGAATGCCGTTAAAAATCTCCCAGAGCGTCCGCGGCAATGTAATTAACACCATCAAAGGAATATATTTTTTCAAGAGGTCAATTGTTTGCGGATCACTAGTGAACATATATGCTATATATTTTGCAAAGAATATATAAATCAATGCTACACCTAAAGATATCAGTCCAGCATCTCTAAGGCCGAAATACATCACTTTGATGACTTTTTTAATATTACGGGCACCGAAAGCACGTCCAGCTAAATTAGTAACAGCTAAGATATAGCCCGAATACATTCTAAAGCCAAATTCAGGCAGCGTGATAAAGAAAAACATAAATCGATTTAAGCTAGGATCCGTATTATTGATCACCCATACCAGAAAATTACCGCCCAATCCCCACAAAACCATATCGATACCTACAGGAAATCCCATTCGTATGGTTTGGTATACAAGTTTTTTATCAGGATGTACAATTCCTTTTAATGTTGGCATAATGTTTTTTTGTTGGAAGAGATAGTACAGCATTAGCAGATTACCCAATGCTGTACTGACAATAGTTCCCCATGCAGCACCGGAAATCCCAAGTTCAGGGAAAAAGAAATCTCCGTGAATAAATAATCTATTAAAAACAGTATTAGCTAATACTTGCACAATCCCGACTATCATAAAAGGCTTTGTATATCCTGTCGTTGCAAAAACAGATTGTACACCTTTGTAAATAAAGCCATTCATCAAATAAGAAAATGAAACAATATGCATATAATCGACAGCAATTTTCAAAGTTTCAGCATTGGGATCAAGTAAGCTGTAAATTTTTTCCGCACCAAAAAACCACAAAGCCCAAAAAACTGCTCCAACCATACCATATACAAAAAATCCATTTTCTACAATTTTTTGTGCCTTATGATAAAATTTAGCACCAATCGATTGAGTAGCCAGTATTACAGTTCCCATATGCATATAATCCATCAATTGATTAAGAGTAATATAAGGTAACATAATAGTATTAAGAATATCTAAGCCATCAGGCCTATAATGTCCGATAAAAACAGAATCGGTAATTGCTACGGCATAAAATGTTAATGTATTAATAGTTAATGGCCATGCAATTTTACGCATACGCCTTGTAATAAAAATATTATTCATAAATTTCTCCTTTCAAAATATATATAAATTAATAAGAAAAGAGATTAAGGAGAAAAGATGAATAATAAATAAAACTAATAGCACCCCAAACAAAACTATAAATAGGAAAAATTAAATATATATGATAAAGAAAATTAATATATCTTTGAATAAAAAGAAAATATAAACATCTTGTATCATAATACAACCACAATAAAATACATCATAGCAAAAAATTAATATTTTGTCAATATTATGAAACAATTATTCTAAACTTCTTGACAAAAAAGGGCTCTTATGAGATAATAATATGAATTGTTTATGTAGGGAATCTATGCGGTTGAAAAAAATATTTTTTTTCATTATCCTATTTTTTGATACTATTGTCTGTCAAGCTTATTATTCTGAATTAACTGATTCACCAGAAAATGCTCTATTTTTAGCAGTTTACAATAATAACTTTGAAGAAGTACAATCTTTACTAAAACAAGGATTTAACCCCAATAGCCGAGATAATATGGGGCGTACGCCTCTCATGTATATCCAAAATTTTTCTTCGAACATGGCATCTATTCTGATCGAACATGGAGCTTTCATTAATGCAAAAGACAATAATGGCAATTCAACGTTAAGTACTGCTGTACATAATAATAATGAAAATTATATAAAATACTTGCTTACTCAGAATATCTCTATCAATGCAACCAATAAAGAGGGACTGACACCCCTCCATTTAGCAGTCCAATACAATCGACCAGCAATTGCTGAGCTTTTACTGGAAAACGGTGCAGTTAGTGATACGTATTCATCAGAAGGTGTTTCGCCTTTGTTGAGTGCTATATATTCAGGCAACCATCAATTAGTGGGCTTGCTTTTGGAACATGGAGAAGATCCTGATCAAACTCGAAAAAATACTGCAAACACTCCACTTATGATCGCAAGCAGTCAAGGACATCTTACTATTGTACAGCTGCTTCTTAAATACGGAGCTGATATCAATCGTCAAAACGAACAAGGTGCTACTGCATTACTTCTAGCCATTGCACAGAAATATTATTATATCACAGAGCTTCTTCTAGAACATGGTGCTAACTTATACCTCAAAAGTAAAAATGACATTACAGCATTTGATTTAGGACAATATTCCGATCGTAAATTCCAGCACCTGATCAAAAAATATGCAAAAATACAGGCTCAATCAAGAACTGAATAATGCTGCGTTTTGTATATGTTTTATTATTACTCAACTGTCAATATATTTACAGCTACAATATTTTCGATATGGCACAATCAGGAGATATCAATTCCATACGTAACTTACCAGACTTCGAAAAACAAATTAATATAACTAACGATTATGGAGACAATCTTTTGACGACTGCTATCAGTTATAAGCAATCAGCTGCAATCAAATTTTTTCTGCAAAACAATGGAAATATTTATCACACCAACAAAGCAGGACAAACAACTTTGATGTTAGCTGTACAAAATAAAGATATTAATCTTATTTCCTATTTACTCAAACGCAATGTGCCTATCAATGCAGTCGATCAAGTAGGGAATTCAGCGCTTTTCTATGCTATCGAAGCTAATAATCCTATGATTATTTCTCTTCTGCTGCGCAACAAAGCCAATATCCACATCATGAATAAAAAATCATTAAGCCCTTTGATGCTCGCGAGCGAACTTGAAAGTTTTGAGTCTATTGTTGCCTTGCTGTATCACATAAAAAATATCGATCAGCAAAATAGTGAAGGTGCTACTGCACTTATGATCGCATCGAGGCATGGCAGCATAAGAGCCGTCGAAACTCTGCTTCAAGCAGGAGCTAATACTGATATCCAAGATAAACAAGGTTGGACAGCTTTAATGTTTGCTGTTATTGAAAATGATGTTGAAGCAGTTGATCTTCTTCTTAAGTATGGCGCAGATCTTAATATAAATAACAATTATAAAGAAACAGCCCTCATGCTAGCCAGTGCCTATGACTTTCCTGAAATTATCCAAACTCTGATTTCGAGAGGAGCTGATATCTATGCAAAAAACAAACAAGGCCTAACAGCATATCAATTAGCACAGCTTAATAACAGCACAACCGCTATGCTGCTCCTGAAAGCACAAGGCCCTCAGGAAGATTTGCCTGATTTATCAAGATTCCTTCCAAAAGGAATTATGACTAACAATTTAGAATAAATTTTATAAAAAACAAATCCTTTTTTCAACAAAACCACTTATTTAAATTATAAAGGAACGCAGAAATATTATGACATTTAACGAGTTTTACGCACAGAATAAAACCTTAGTGTACCGTCTCTGCCGGGCACGCACTAACAAGGATTTAGCCGAAGAGAGTACTGCAAGGGCTTTTATAGAAGTATGGAAACGATGGGATAAAGTTTCTGTGATGGATTCACCTATTGCTTATACAGTTACTATTGCAAGGAACATTGCTTACAAAGAATACTTGAAATCCAAAGCTCGGATTTTTCTTGGCTTGGACACTGTTGATGATATTCCCGATGCGCAGTTATCACCGGAAGCCTATACGGTACATACAGAAACTCTTGAAGAACTTTGGGATGGTATTAATCAGTTGAGCTACAGAGAAAAAGAAATTATTATTCTTAAGGATCTGGAAGACCGCTCATTTCAAGAGTGCTCGGAAATTCTTAAATTATCCCTGACAGCCACAAAATCACTACGGCACAGGGCAAGAAAAAAATTAATGAAAATACTAAGTAATCAATTCGAGGTAACAGAATGACCGATACTGAATTAAATATGTTATTAGATCAATTGAAAAACGAAAATATTCTCCATAAAAATATTGACCAAAAATTTGAAAAACTGGTAGCATGTGAAGAAGCAAAAATTTGTACTAATTTTCGATTAATAGGATCCCTAGGGGTCCTTGTATGTATATTAGCACTTGGTACACATATTATGTATCAGCAAAATTCCCACCAAAAATTAGTACTCCAGCAATTGGAACAAGAAAGGGAACAAATTTTTAATAATGCTGAATATATGTATTCTATTTTATTTACTGGAGAGTAATATGAAAAGATTTTATTTTATTTTATTACTCAGCATTACGGGGATGGCCTTTAGTAATGATAGACTACCTTTCCCTAACGAAAAAAAATCCGAAAACCAATGGTTTCCTCCATTTTTCCGCCCTTACCTAAAAGAATCACATAAAAAGAATCATCGACGTATGCGAAATAAGATTTTTGATTTTGTTACTGTACTTCAGATAGAAGATGACATTATCAAAGCAACAGGGCAAGCTCGTATCCTTAAAGAGAATTTTGTTCGGCGAGAGGAGCTTCTTAGGGAAGAACGAAAGCTTATCATGAAAGAATTAAAATATCTTCTTAATGAACAAAAACAAGGACGTGATATGAATCATCCCATTCTCCAAGCCTACAAAAAATTATACAATAATACATCCAACATGCAAGCATTGGTTTTGGAACACGTAAATACTTTACAAAAACAATCGGAAGAAATTTACAATAAATATATAGAAAAAACTTCAAAAAAAATTATAGAATTTGAGCAAAATCCTCAACAATTAACAGAAAAATTGCTTAAATTATATAATGAGATATCAAACTAAAATTTATGATAGCTATTTTCTAAAGATAGTGATCATAAATAAAAACATGAGGAGACAATATGAAAAAATTAGGAATACTTTTATTGGCCCTTTTTGCATTTTCGATGGTTCCACGTATAAATTTTACAAAGAGTCTTTCTGACCATTACATGGCTTACGGTTCTCGACATATGGATTTTGATTCTTTCGATGATCCTGGCTATCGTAAACACAAAATGAGCCAACACGACCGTAAAAAACATGAAACAATGTTTTACAATGCTACCCCCGAACAACAACGTGGAATGGCTAAAATTGAATCAGAATTCAGAAAAAAATGGGATCAACAACGCCTGGCTTTCAAAATGAAATACACTGATCTTAAATATGAAATGATATTACTTGAAATTGATATGGCTCAAGCACAAAAAACCAATGATCAAGCTGCCGTTAAAGAACTGATAAATAAATTAAAAGCTAAAGATCAAGAGTATCAAAAATTGAAATTAGAAGAAAAATCTATGAGACTTAATCTTGAAACCGAAAAAAATCAGCAAGTTAATACTTTATTAAAATAGAACAAAGAAAAAATTCTAAAACTCTCCTTAAACGGAGAGTTTTTTTACAAAAAAATATTATTACCGTATAATAAAACAATGGAGAATTTATGACAGAAAAAAAAACATATATGTTAACAATATCGTACGACGGCACAAATTTTAAAGGATGGCATACCCAATCTGATGTTCCAACAATACAAGGAACTTTAAATTCTATTTTATCAGAACTATATAATGAAAAAATTTTCACTTGGGGTGCTGGGCGTACTGACGCTGGAGCTCATGCTGTAAAATATACAGCACATTTCCGCACAAAAAATGATTGTCTCCCTCAACATAAAATCACCTCAATTCTGAATAACAAACTGCCTCCTGATATCAGAGTATACAGTATTCAAGAAAAACCACATAAATTTCATGCTACATTCAGTTGTATAGCAAGAACTTATATGTATTTGATTTATCAAGGTCTTATTCTTCCGCCATTTTGGGCTCATAAAATGTATCATGATATTAGTCCTCTTGATGTAGAAAAACTACAACAAATTTCAAAACTTTTTATCGGCCAAAAAGATTTTAAACATTTTTGTTATGGTTACAGTCAAGAAGAGAAAAAACATAAAACTACTATTAGAAGATTAGATTACTTTTCAATACGAAAAAAAGACAATGTTTTACTTTTTTTCATTCAAGGTGAAGGATTTCTTCGAGGAATGATCCGTAGTTTGATTGGCATTGGCTTAGCAGCTGCACGTGGAAATCTACACCCATCCGATATAGAAAATGCGTTCCAAAATGTTCCTTTAGACAACACACTCTGGAAGCCTGTACCTTCACATGGATTATATTTCAAAAGAGCCCATTACCCTTGGGATTAGTGTCTCGAATCAATAAGATCCAGCAAAATTCGATCGACATGACGTCTAAGGTCTGTACTTTTCGGCAACTCATTTTCTATTTTCTGTGCAGATCTCAATACCGTACTATGCGATTTTCCAAACAAATTACCAATTTCTGTTGATGATAGTTTTGTATGTTTTGTAGCGATAAACATAGCCACTTGACGAGGATAGGCAATAGCATTCAACTTACTGTCAGAACGTATCGAAGCTAACGTAATACCAAAATATTTAGCAACAGCTTTTTGAATCTCATGAATCGACAAATCATCCGGTATATCAATCTGAATCTTATCACTCAATAATTCTTTTGCCAACTTTAAGGAAATATTTTTCTTTTTCAAGTCACCATAAGCAAACAATTTAATTAGAAATCCTTTCAAAGCACGTATATCACCTTCAATGGATTCTGCAATTAAATTAATAATTTTATCATCGATATCATAATTTTCACGTTCGACCATTGCTAAAAGAATTGCTTTTCTGGTCTCAAAGCCAGGATTTTTTAACTCGACAGCCAATCCTCCTTGAAGGCGCGTTTTCAGACGAATATCTAGACCCTGAAGAATGTCAATACTACGATCTGCAGTGAATACCATTTGTGAACCCCGAGAAATTAACGTATTAAAAACGTTTCCTAGCTCTTCTGCCGTACTTTCTCTGGATACGAGTGCTTGTACATCATCCATTACTAATAAATCACACGATCGGTACCTATCTCGAAAAATATTCATATTTTTTGTCTGCAAACTCTTAATAAAATCATTAGTAAACTCTTCACTGGTCACAAATACCGCTTTTTTTTGAGGAAATTTTCCCATATAAGCATGGACAATCGCTTGAGCCAAATGAGTCTTACCAGATCCAATCGGACCCGTAACAACCAGAGGATTATAAGAATTATATAAACTACTCTGCACCACCGCCAGTGCAGCATGATAAGGAAAATCATTACATTGACCAGGAATAAAATTTTCAAATATATATCCAGCAGACAAATGCATATCTTTGTGATTATTAGATTCAAACGATTTTTTTCCTGATTGCTCATGTATTTCTACAGGATTGGCCTTCGTTACAGGTATTATCTCTATAGAAACCTCAAATACATAACCTTGTTCCTGCAGGAAGTCTTTCATCGGCGCTAAACAATTTTCTTCAAACCATCCTTTACTAAAGGCATCATCAGCACTCAGTACTATTAAGTTATTGTTTTGCAGCTCCTTGAAACGGATACGGCGCAAAAAAGCTTCAGAAAAACTGGATTCAAACAATTGTTCCAGATATTCTAAGATTTTATTCCAAAGTTCCATATAATTAAAATCCTTATTACGAAATTTTCATTACGATTCAGTATTATATTTTTTTTTAAAACAAAAATCAAGAGCCTATAAAACATGGATTTTACAAGGAACAATTTGTGCGATTTTTTTGATAATTTATTCAAATTTGGAAAAAATCGCACAAATTTAAGCATTTTTTTATTTTTACTTTATATTTTATAATAGATTAAATAACTTATTCAATATCGGAATTTTATGCACAAAACTGATCAAATTGTGCGATTTATTAAAAAACTTTTTTATAAAAATTTGCAAAATTCTTATAAACATTTTATTATATCCATATTCACTGGGAGAATTATATGTCTTTTAATATTAATCATATTGCTCGTTTGGCACACCTAGAGCTTAAAGAAGAAGAACGAAAAAAACTCACTGATAGTATGGATAATATATTACATTTTGTGGAAACAATCGCTAGTATTGATGTAGAAAATCAGGAACCGATTGTTCGTTCTATTTCTGCTCCTTTATCGATGAGAAAAGATATTGCTCAAGATGGGTTGACTACCAAAGAAATCAAACGTAATGCTCCGGAATTTGATGATAACTATATTATTGTTCCTCAAATTATAAAAAAATAATGCCAGACCGTGATTCATATATTCTGTCTTCAAATACTGATTTGTTTCAACTATTCACAGGCTATGACAAAACTTATCTAGATATTGGTTGCGGTCACGGAGATTACTTATTATCTCGTTGTCCTGAAAACTCAGAAGTATTATGGATTGGTATTGATGTCTCACACAAGCGTATTAGTAAAGCCTATCATAGGCTTAAAAAAACAAATATCACTAATTTTCGTTTATTCCATACAGATGCACAAACAGCACTTTCTATGATGCCAGCATATTCCATTGAAGAGATAAACATTAATTTTCCTGATCCATGGCTCAAAACAAAACAATGGAAAAATAGACTCTTCAAACCTTCCTTAATAGCAGATATACTTAGGGTATTAAAATCCGAAGGTTCATTATCTTTTGTTACTGACATCCAAGAATATGCAGAACATGTTGTCCAGCAGCTGGGGCTATTCCCCTACTGGTATAGTTTATATCAACCAGCTATTCAAGTCAATCTCTTTAAGACATTTCCTACACTATTTTACCGTAAAATGAGCCCTTTACGACCTATTTCCTATCTACGATTCAAAAAAATATAAATGTTATTCTAAAACATTTATATCATTCAAATCAAGTTTTTTCTAAAAAATATTGACTAAATTTACGATATTATATATAATATTGTATCTAATAATGAATGTCATATAACATTTAGTTTTGCAGTTATGACACATTTAGTTTTGCAGTTTTTGAACTATAAAAATTAAAATTTGTCAAGTTTTTTTATACTATTGTTTTCAGGGGAAGGAAGTAGAAAGAGAAAAGATGAATTGTTAGAATAAACCCATGAAGAGAGCCCCCAATTCTTCCCGTAGGCTTTTAAGGATTCATCATCCTTAATGCTGCATTCCTCCCTATAAAATATTTGGGGAGGGATGTTTACATTCTATAAGGATATCTAGTATTCTGGCTATTCTATAACCTATTCTTTATAAAATGGCAAACCAAGAAGAGG
>NZ_FOKY01000005.1 GCF_900112165.1 Brevinema andersonii | reverse complement strand
AGAATCTTTAAATTTTTATCTTATCTAAGGTTAGTTAATACTTTTTTTATTTTCTATTATTTGATTAAATCTATTTTCATTCTTTATTATGAAATTTTGTTTTATGTGCTTAATTTTTTTTTTTTTATTCCGATATTTATTTAAGCTTTATTTTTATTTAGTGAGAGGGTTTTTATCTATGGTACAATCGATATCATTAACAGTAAGGGATCATAATTCCCATGGACCATCTTTGAAAAATAATATTAGTAAGCCCCATAATTTCGATAAAATGATCGGTAAAATGCAAAAGGACCAGCAAATTGTAGAGAATGATCTTAAATATTCAGATATTTTAGAACAACTGGATAATCTTGAGCAGGAATTTTTTAATATAGAAGAATTGTTTCCAAAATCACCAAAAATAGATCCATTAAAAGTACTTTTAACTAATATTCAGGATATATTGAAAACTGTTGAAGATAATATTATGGTGCTAGATGAAGAAATACTTATGGAGTGGTCTCAAAATATGATTGATTTTGTTAGTCAGTCTTTAAAGGAATTTTCTCAAAAAGGTGAATTGGAAGACGATATTTTTTTCTCTGCAAATTATTTAGCTTTTGTAGTTAATAATTTGGATATTTCTTTTTTTCAAGAGAATGATCCAAAACAAAATATATTATTGCAAATGATTCAAAAGGCGAACGATGTGTATACACAAAATATTACACTTTTATCTCCGTTAGAAGAATCATCGATATCGGAAACTTTCGCTGATAATAATGAATTAGAATTCATATCAGGAATATTAGAATATGAGGATAAACAGCATGATGAAAAGTCTGTTTTTTTTGTTAAAGATAACCGTGTAGAACCTCAGAAAATAAAAGAAATAAATGATCCTTTAGTGTTAGAAGCTTTGTATGAAAATCAGATTCCTGTTTTAGGAGAAAATACCGTAGAACTACCTTCACAATCGCGATTGATATCTAGTGTGCAGCGTGCGTATGAGAATTTTTCTTCACCTGTTTCGCGTGTTCAAGTTGAAGCTATGATGCAAAATGTTGCTGCTAAATCATTTATTACGCTTCAGGAGGGCAACAGCGAGATGAAAATGAAACTAACACCTCCGGAGTTGGGGCATATGAAGTTGTCATTCCGCATTGAAGATGGGATTATGAGCGGAAAAATTGTTGTTGGTACTCAAGAGGCTCGTTTCTTTTTTGAGCAAAATCTGGATAACCTTAGACAGTCGCTGGCAGAAGCTGGGATAATGCTAGCAGGTGTTGATGTTCAGCTGGATGGGGGAGCTTTTCAAGAACAAGATGAATTGCAGGATTCAACACAATACAAAGCTATCCGCTTAGGTTCTGGAGAACAAAAAAATAAAGTTTCAAATGGATTAGTGCTTGATACAATAGTCGATTATACGGTTTAAAAACAGGGCTGCTACGGCAGGGAGGAAATATGGTATTGTCAACAGAAATGAATACTGCTCAAAAACAAATTTTAGAGAAAAAGTCACACGCATTTAATTCTCAACTCAAAGAAAAACAAAAAATAGTCAGCAAAAATACACTTGAAGAAGCAGATTTTTTAACTCTTTTAGTGACCCAGCTGAAAACACAAGATCCTACCAAGCCAATGGATGATAAACAATTTATTGGACAAATGGCACAGTTTACGTCGCTGAAGCAAATGAGTGCTGTTGCTGAAAATTTGACGAAATTTACTAAAGAATTCGATTTCACTAAGAGTGTCTCTCTTGTCGGTAAAGAAATTTCTTGGACTGATGCTGCAGGTTTTGAACGTTCGGGAATTGTGGATTCTGTTCTTATGCGTGACGGGTTGAGTTTTCTGAAATCTGGCGGTCAGGAAATTGCTTTTAAAGATATTACTCAAGTCAAAAATATGCTGGTTGCAGCTGGAAATTAAAAAATAAACTAAACTAAACTAAAATAAAATAAAAATATTCTTGGAGAAAAATTATGGTACGATCGTTATATTCAGGAGTGTCCGGGCTTCAAAATCATCAAACTCGCATGGATGTTATAGGAAATAATGTTGCTAACGTTAATACGACAGGTTTTAAGAAAGGCCGGGTAACATTTCAAGATATTTTATCGCAGATGAGTTCTGGAGCAGCGCGTCCTAATGAAGACCGTGGTGGTATCAACGCGAAACAAGTCGGTTTAGGGATGGCTGTTGCGTCGATTGACAATATTATGACTCAAGGTTCGTTGCAGACAACAGGGAAAAATACTGATTTGGCGATTACTGGTGAAGGATTTTATGTGATGCAAGATGGCGAAAATACTTTCTATACGCGGAACGGTAATTTTATGATAGACCGTGACGGTACTCTAGTGAATTCCAGCGGATTGCGCGTTCAAGGTTGGCAGTCAGAGCTTTTCCCAACTGGCGAGTACGTTGTTGACACATCTGCTCCTGTGGGTGATTTAAAGATTGAACAAGGGCAGAAAGTAGAAGCTCAAGCAACCCGTAATGTAAAATTTCGTTCCAACCTTAATGCGAATGCATTGATTCTTGATGCTAATGCAACAGCTGCTGAACGCGTTCAAGCTACTCATGGGACTTCGATTGATATTTTTGATCCATATGGAAATCCATGGCGTTTATCGAGTTCTTTTGAGAGAAATGCATTGAATGAATGGAACATGGCTCTTACAATGACTGATAAGGATGGCAACAAGATTGAAAATATCCGTGTGAGCGTTGGTACAGCAAAGCTTGATACGAATAATGCGCTTAATTTGACATTTAATACGAATGGCACATTGGCAGCAATTACAGAAGCAGCTGGCGAAGCTGGTGATACGGATGCCGAAGGCTCTATTTCTGCGATTGTTACATACGACCACCCGGATGGCACGACACAAACATTTAACATGGATCTTGGTGAAGCTGGTTCGGTAAAGAATACTATTACTCAATTTGCGTCCCGATTTACCACAGAAGCTTACGAACAAAACGGCAATGGCATGGGATATATGGAAAGTTTTCTCATCGATGAAAGTGGACTTATTACAGGTGTTATGGATAATGGGGTACGTCGTCCTTTGGGTCAAGTAGCTTTGGCGGTATTTACAAATCCTATGGGCCTTGAAAAACAAGGAACTTCTCTTTATGCCGAGTCCAACAATTCCGGAATGGCATCGATTGGAGAAGCGGGTACTATGGGTCGCGGTAAATTGATAGTTGGTGCGCTTGAGATGTCAAATGTTGATCTTTCCGAAACTTTTACTGATATGATTGTAACTGAAAGAGGATTCCAGTCGAATTCACGTGTGATCACTACCAGCGACAATATGCTGCAGGAAGTCCTCAACCTTAAACGTTAATAGGAGTGTCTCATGATAGAGGTTACCAGACTCAACGATACTAAAATCTTTCTCAATCCAGCACTGATCGAAACCATCGAACAAACTCCGGATACCGTTGTTATTTTCAATTCCGGAAAAAAATTTTTGGTTAAAGAAAGTCCCCAAGATTTGGAAAGAAAATTTTCCAATTTTTTAGCCGGTAGCATTTATAAAGCTTTAGTACATGCTGGAGCTAATGTTTCTCTGAATCCTAGGAAGAAGGAGAGTTGACATGGAAAGAGGTTCAATTATTGGATTGGTTGTTTGTGCGATTCTGATGTTCGGTGGAATGTTTTTATCGGCTGGTACTTTAGCTCCGTATTGGGATTTAAACTCTATTCTTATTACTGTGGGCGGTTCTGCGGGCGCTACAATTTTAGCAAATCCTTGGGAGCGTACTAAGAAAATCGGCAAGCTTTTTTCGATTGCAATGAAACAACCTAATACAGAACTAGCCCCTTTGATTGATACGTTGCTGACTTTTGGCGAAAAGGCTCGTAAAGAAGGTGTGCTTTCTTTGGAAGATGATGTTGCCGAAATCCCCGATCCTTTTCTTCAAAAAGCAATTCGATTGGTTGTCGATGGTACCGATCCTGAAGTTGTAAAACGTATTATGTATAATGAATTAGACAAACTCGATGCACGTCATCAAGCTTATGCTCAAATTTTTGCCGATTGGGGAGCTTATGGACCTGCTTTTGGGATGATAGGGACATTAGTCGGACTAATTGCTCTGTTAGGAAATCTTGCCGATACGTCTGCCTTGGGGAAAGGAATGGCTGTGGCTTTGATTACCACTCTTTACGGCTCGATTTTAGCAAACTGGATTTGTATTCCGATTGCCGCAAAACTTAATAATTTCAATGCTGAAGAAGTCATGATGAAAGAAATTATCCTTGAAGGCGTGTTGTCAATTCAAGCGGGTGATAACCCAGCTATCTTACGTGAACGTTTGAACTCATTCTTGTCAGCCAGCGATCGGCGTGCCGAATCAGAAGATTAGGAGACCCATATGGCTGAAGGTGAAAAAAAATGCCCAAAATGTGTTCCCGGTTCTCCGGCTTGGATGAATACTTATGGTGATATGGTTACGTTGCTGCTTACATTTTTTGTTGCTCTCATGGGTATTCAAGCTCCTCCTGGTCAGCAGATTCAATTGATTTTATCGGCGTTTGATGGTTCGTTAAACAAGCTTGAAGGCGGTAGTACCTTAACGCCTGGTGTTTTAGTGGAAATGGGTTCTACAGTTGAAAGTTTGCCATCTAATACGTACGGTAAAGGTCTTGCGAAAGAAATACAAAAAATTTCTGATCTCTTGAAACCAGAAATTAAATCGACAAAAGTCAGAATCGATGAAACCACTAAAGGTTATAAAATTACGCTGGCGAGTGATTTTTTCTTTCGGCCTGCTTCAGCTCAAATCGATTATGAAGAAGGTGTCGAAATTTTGCGGAAGGTTGCATTTGCGCTTCTCGACAGCCCAATAAACAGTCGATTAGAAGTGATCGGACATACCGATAGAGGTGCGATTATTCCAGGTTCGGCACTGGCTCAGAGGTTCCCGAGCAATTGGGAACTTTCTACCGGAAGAGCTTCGACAATCGTCCGTTATTTGATCGATTTTGGCTTGGATCCCAAACGTTTTTATGCTGAAGGTCGTGCCGAATTCGAGCCAATCGAGTCAAACGATACTCCTGAAGGTCGTGCATATAACCGTCGTGTAGAAATTTATGTTTCTGTGGATAGGGATCGTTAATACCGCTTGATTTTATAGCTTGGCATCTATTATAATATAATTTGTATTTTGGAGTATTTTATGGAAAATATAGTAGATTTAGCCGTTATCGGTGCTGGGCCTGCAGGAATGACTGCTGCCATATATTCTGCGAGAGCTGGTTATCGTGTGTGTCTTTTCGAGCAACTTGCAGCAGGTGGACAAGCAGCACTGACTCATATGATTGATAATTATCCTGGATTTCCAGAGGGAATTAATGGTATGGAATTGGCTGATCTTATGCGTAAACAAGTCGAGCGTTTTAATGCTGAATTTGTCTACGATAATGTAGTATGGCTTTCAAAATATGATAATTTATTTGAAATCACAACTGGCACCAACGCTTCGTATCAGGTAAAAAGTATTCTGATTGCGACAGGTACAGCTTCTAAAAGGTTAGGAGTCAAGGGTGAAGATCATTTTTTTGGGCGTGGTGTTGGGACTTGTGCGGTCTGTGATGGTGCTTTCTATAAGGACAAAGTTGTTGCTGTCATTGGGGGTGGTAATTCAGCGTTGGAAGAGTCGATTTTTCTCAGTAAAATTGCTGCTAAGGTTTTTATCATTCATCGGCGTGATGAATTCCGAGCTGAAAAATTTATTCAAAAAGCAGTTCTTGACAATCCGAAAATAGAAATTTTATTTGATACAGTCGTCGAAGAAATTAAAGGCTCCTTAACAGTGGAAACACTTCTTTTGAAAAATGTTAAAAATAATTCGCTTTTTGAAAAAAAAGTAGATGGTGTTTTTCTTTATGTTGGTCTTGATCCTAATACCTCTTGGCTTGATGAATCATATAAAGAAAAAGATGGTTTTATTTCTGTAGATTCTGCCGGACGTATTCCTCATGTTGCCGGCGCTTTTGCTGCGGGAGACTGTTGCCGCAATGCTATCAAACAGGTTGCTGTTGCTGTGGGAGACGGTGCAAAAGTTTCCTATGCAATCACCCACTACCTTGAAACCTTTAACGCTTAAAATTTGCCGAATTGAGTCTTTTTGTAGTAATATCATTTAAAACAAATGAGAGGTTTTCCTTGAAATTTGCAAGGCAATCTAAGAAATTCACGTTTTTTTATATAGTTTTAGTATTGTCTTATGTTGGAGTTGTATTAAGTGCATCAGATGTTTTTCCCGAAGCGGAAGAAAATTTGACTGTTGAATCGGAAATTTGTCTTTTGAATCAGGAAAATCCTGGTATGATAGAAGAATTTTTTGATATTATTCAACTTTATCAAAAACTTCCTTCGAGTCCTGAAGAGCGGATCAATCTTTACCGCCGTTTGCTGTCGCGTTTGAATCGGATGCAGCCTGATACGCCGTTTTTAGAGGGCCAGCAAAAAATTTATCAGGCTGTTATGCGTTATAATCTAGGTATACGGCCTGTTTCTTATTCTAATCTGGAAAATGTTATTCGCGAATCATCATGCAAGGCTATCCGTGATGATGCTATGCGTGTTTTGTTGGACCAAGGTTTTCGTAGTGGCAATCCAGCAGTGGTACGTAAGGTTTTTCAAGAGCATTCTGAAAATTTTTCTCCAAAACTACGTGAATTTGTTTCAGTTGTGTTAAAAAATCCTGAAGAGATATCTCAAGATGAAGCATCTTTTGCTATGCATTATTTGATGGAGAATGGTTTTGTTCAGCTTCGTGATGCATCTACGAGTTTGCGGATTCTTACGATACTGGATAATAAAGTAGAACTCTCAGATATCGACCGTCTTATTGAGCATCTTTTGAATTATAATCAACTTTCTAAGGTGATATCATTCATGAAAATAAGAATTCAGCGGGAAGTTCCTAATTTTGATCTTCTCATGGAATGGAGCCAGCGTTTGAAAGATCAGGAGCATTATTTGGTTCATCTTCTAAAAAATGTTTCTGATAATAATGATGTAGTTGAATATCTTGATTTTTACAGTGCGCGTCATCATTCTCGTACGAGAGGCCGCATGTTTAATAAATCTTTGTATGCTTACCGAGGCTCACAAAAAGCTCCCTACAATGCTGAACATGTTGATCGTTTGTTTGCAGAATACCTTCAAGGAGAGCTTGAAGATAAATATTTGGTGGCGAACTCTGAACGTGCTGTCAGGAATTTTTTAGCCTTTAAGCGTTATGATAAGATTGTTGAACATCTTGAGCCTGCCCGTGCTAAAATGTGGGATGGTTTTTTTTCTTCATATATCAATTTTTGGCTAGCATATGCTCATTTAGAGCAGGGCAATACTAATGCTGGTGTGACTCTGCTTGGCGAAGTCATTGCTCGCGAACCGGAAACATATTTTGGGATTTTATCCTATGAACTGATTAATACAGTTTTTGAAAAATCACCTCCTTCCCGAACAAAATATCTTGTCCGTATGAAAGAAAATATTTATAAAGATAAAAAAAACCGTATTCGTTATGCAACTTTAATGCATCATATTGGTACCTATCTCGAACGGGGGCAGGCAGAAAAAATTCTTATTGCTGAGGGCGTGATTTCCGCATCTTCCAAAAAAGAGCCTAGCAAAACCGTCAAACTTCTCAGTGATGCTTATTTGACATTAGGCTTAGAAGACGGTGCTCGCAGTGTGTTGTTTCATGATGGGATCAATAATCCTTTTGAGCAAGACAGGGTTTTGAGCAGTTTTTATTTGGATAGGCAGCAGCATCCAGGATTTCGAAATCTTTATGCCCAGCGCAGCGATCTTGTGCGTGGCAAATTTAGTGCCAGTATTGGTAGAGATGCTCTTCAGGCTTATTATCCGAAGCCTTATCAGGATGATATTTCCATTGCATTATCGTCGCTGGGGCATAATGTCGATGAAGGGCTTGTTTATGCGATTATCCGTACAGAAAGTTTTTATAAACCTGAAGCACGATCTAAAGTGGGAGCCCGCGGGCTCATGCAGTTGATGCCCACGACAGCTCAATTTGTAGCTAAAAAAGTTCTACCAGATACTAAAAATTATAATATTTATGATCCTAAGATTAATGTAATGTTAGGCACTAGCTATTTGTACGATAATATCCAGAATTTGGGATTGCTGCCGGCGCTTGCTGCATATAATGGAGGACCGACAACAGTCAGCCAGCTGAAAAAATCCTATATGCCTAAAAATCATTGGGAGCTTGTGGAAATTCATCCATTCCGTGAGACTCGGAATTATGTAAAAAAAGTCATTGAAAGTTACCATCGTTATTCGCTTATCTATGAAGGGCGTTCCTTAAATATGTTGCCTACGTTTGGTGTACTGTTTTATTAAAATAATTTTTTTTATTAACCTTGCTATTTTTGAAAAGATTCTTTATAATCTAAATTAGTGTGAGAAGTTTATTAAAGAGGTGCCTGTGTCTGAATTTTCACAAGATGAAAAAAACATTCTTCAGAATTTGAAAGCAGGTCATTGGAGTGAAGCTGAACAAATTGCTTTTGCTATAGACGATAACGCCAAACTTACGTTAATTCTAGACGATGTTCTTAAAACTACGCGGTTTTGGCAGAAGCGGAGTGATTATTTTACTTATACGGATACCAAATCAGGAGCAAAACTTTTTGCAGAATGGGAAGATTTTGTTGAATTTTGTTTGGAATATAAAGTTTATAATCAAAAAGTGTTTTTTGCTGCTAAAAGTTATGTATTTAACAAAATTATTGATTTTCTTAGCCGTGCCAGTCGTGATAGTGAAAATTCTAATAAAGAAGTACTAGTTTTATTGGCTTATGCATTTTATGAGTCTGGTATGATCAGTCGTGCAGTGGAGACATTAGAGTTTATTTTAGGGCGCTTTCCGGATGAAGACGATTTTCGTGTTTATACTTTGTTAGGTGATATTTATTCTGAATCTGTTAATGATCCTCAGAAAATTGAGTTGGCAGAAATCATTTTTAATGAACTGTTTCTTAATTGTATAAATACTTTGGATTTGGATAGTATAGAATCACCTATTATTCTTAAAATTATTGATCTTGTAAAAGGTGATATGTTTCCGGACAGCAAAGTAAAATATTGGGTCCCAGTATATGGATATTTATATGGAGGCCTTACAATAAGGCGAAATCTGCGCTATGACGAATATAAAAAACTTCATGATAAAATATCTTACTTAGAAAATGAGTTAAGGGGTGTAGAATCTACGGAAATTATTATTCCACAATTACTTAACGTGTACTTTTGGGTTTTTGACTATTATATTTACCAGATGAAAACCTCAGGAGGAGCCCAACAAATTTATCGGCGTGTATTAGAACTTTTTGCTATGCTTTACCAGATTCATTCTTATGAAGAGTCTGCAAAAGCACTAGGACTTCAATCTGAAAAAGTTCTAGATAATCTCTTGCAAACAATATAATAAAATCTAAGCTTGCTTTAGGAGGCAATGCTCTATGGCAGAACAATCGATCAAAAAAGAACCATTATTAAATGATCTCCAAGAAAAATTGAATACCGAAAAATGGACAAAAACAGGCTTGGATACTTATAGTGTAAGAAATTTTGTAGAATTAGACGCTTTGATGGAAAGTGCTCGTAATAATGATTGTTTGGATGATGTACGCCAAATATCCCGCGAGCACCTCAAAGATAGTCCGCAAAGCGTAATAGCGTTGTATATTGTAGGTTCTATTTCCCTACAAGAATCAGCAATGGACGATTCTTATCTGCCTCAGCTGATTAAGATGTTTTTAGAACATAATAAAATAAAAGTAGTAGAGTTTTTATGTGAAAAAATTCTTTCATATCGTGAACATAAATATGCTCTTCGTACACTAGAACAGATCTATGTTAATCAGGATGATAAAGAAGCGTTGTTTAATATTAGAAAACGTTTAGTTTTAGTGGATAGTTCTGATGCAGCAAATGCAAAACTATTAGGAGAATTTTACGAAACAGAAGACAAGGATTTAGCGATGTTTTACTATCGTTTAGCGATAGAGCGTTTTATCCGGATGCGAAATCTAAAAATGATCGAAGAGTTATGGAATCGTATTATTATTTTATATCCGGAAGATACCAAACTAGTTATTGCTATTGCTAAAAAAATTCGCGAAGCTGCTAGTGATGAATATGTTGCTGCATTAGCATTTAATACTGTTGCAAAGAATATGATGAGGGAAGGTAAGTTCAAACAAGTATTGCCTTTAGTAAAATTTTGTGTAGCGCTTCACCCTTCTGAGAAACAGTACCGAAAAGCTATTGAAGACTGCTATCGTGAAATTTACAAAGATCATCATCAATTGGAATATTACTTAAAAGCATCTAATGTAGGTCAAAGTTGGAAACCTTATCGTGAAGCGATTCGATTTTTCGAAAGCCATATTGCTTTTGATACAGGTTCGTTTGTCCATCATAAGAATTGGGGCATTGGCGAAGTAAAATTAATAGAAAAAGATAAAGTTATTATTAGTTTTGTTGGTAAAGAAGAGCATGAGATGAGTCTTATGATTGCATTGCGGTCGCTTACTGTTCTCGATGAAGATCATATTCTTCTTTGGAAAAACCAAAAGCCTGAGAAGTTGCGACAATTGTTAGATCAGGATCCATTAAAAGTAATAGAACTAATCATGCGTAGTAATGATGTTGAAGCGATCAATTCAAAAGATCTAAAAGAAATTATTGTGCCTGATTTATTAAGTGATAAAGAATGGGCTCGTTGGTGGCTTAGAGCTAAAAAAATGATGGAATTTTCCAATACTATTGTTCCTAGTTTAGCAAAAAGAAATGTCATTGAATTAAGAGATACGGAACGCTCGGTTGTTGAGGAATTAATCAGTCGATTTAAAAAAACAACCAGTTTTGAAAATAAAGTTGCCGTTTGTTTGAATTTTATTGAAAGAGGCGGTGATATTAATGAAAAATCTGCATCTGCATTAAAAAATTATTTCTTAGAGGTTCTTAATGCTCATAGTGAAAGTTCGGAACGAAAAGTTATCTCTTTATCTCTGTTGAAATTAGCTAAAATTGAAGCCTTAGATGAGAATTTAATTGATATTGGCATATTAAATGGTATTAAAAATTTCTCTGATTTTTATAGTTCTTTAGATGCTGAGCTGCAAAAAATCATTTTACGGCTTCTGCAGAAAAAAGATGACTGGGCTTATCGCTATAAAGATCTGATTTTAGGGACACAGTTAACGAAAAATCATAGTTTTATGTTGCAAGAATTAGTTTCCTATGATAAATGGGAAGATATTAATCATATTTTTTCTTTTGCATTAACGCATTTTCAAGAAAAGCCAGAACTTTTCGTGTGGATTTCACGTCATGCATTAGATGATATGAAGGAAGAATTTGCTCATAATGTTAAAGAAGATGAATTGGTGTTACGTATGGTAACACTGATTGATATTTTAAATTCAGAGATTGGGGTGAAAACAGCGGTTGGACGTAATAAAAAATTGTTGACACAAATTGAAGATTCTCTTTTTAAGAAACAATTGTTAAATAAGGTCATAAATGATGCTGATGAGAGTACTGCACAGTCATTATTTGCATTGATTTCTTCTACAATCACGTTTGATAAGGAACAAAAAGATGTGTTTCTTAAGGCTCTGAATAACAGATATCCTAAATTGGAAGCAGCAAAACCTTCTGCTGCCATGATTACAGCGCGTTATCCTTTCTTAGTAACAAAGCAATCTTATGAAAATAAACGTAAAGATTTAGAACACCTAATTAACGTTGAGATTCCTCAGAATTCCTTAGCGATCGGTGAAGCTATGGAAAAAGGTGATTTAAGAGAAAACTCTGAATATAAGGCTGCGCTCGAAAAACAAGATCAATTAAAAGCCAATCTTGCAAAATTGGAAAATGATTTAGCTCAAGCACGTGTATTAGATCGGAATAAAGTAGATACTTCTTTTGTCGATGTAGGGACGAAAGTAACATTAGAAGAAAAAAATGATGGTATTGTTAGCTTTCAAATTCTTGATCAGTGGGCTGTAAATTTTGATAAAGGTATTATTTCGTATCATTCTCCTTTAGGACATGCTTTGTTAGATAAAAAAGTAGGAGATGTTGTTGTATTTGAATTTAATGGCGAAGTCAAGAATTTTAAGATTCTTGCTATTGAACTTGCAGATTTTGAATAAAATAGATTTAACAAATATTTTTATATTATTAGATAAATAAAAAACTGTCTGTCTAGTGTTTTCTTAGATAGACAGTTTTTTGTTTATATTTAAATGCTATTCTAGTGTTTTTATTAAAGTGGTAAATTCTTGTATTTCTTTTTCTTGAGCTTTAATAATATGTTCAGCAATTTCTTTTATTCGGGAATCTTGTGTATATTTTAGAATTTGTTTTGATGCTGCAACGGCACCTTGATGATGATATATCATACCGGAAAGAAAATCTTTATCAGGGTTTTGTGATAATTTTAATCCCATCATGTTTTTCATCATTAAATTCATATCTTTTTTTGCATCTTTCACAAATTTTTTCAAATTGACATTTATGTTGGGAGCATTTTCTTTTTGTAAAATTTTTATTAAGGCATTAAATGCTTTAATTTCCTGTTCTTGTTCTTTGATGATGCGTTTAGCAGCATTTTTAACAGTGCTATTTGATGAATGTTTGAGAAGTTCTTTAGAGGAATCGATAGCACCTTGATGATGAGGCATCATGTTCGATAAAAAATCGATATCGATATTTCCAGTGTCTGCATAAGGTTGGACCATCATGGGTTTGTGCATGAGATCAAGAATGACTTGACTAGGTGATGATGTTTGTGTTGCATTGTACTGGTGCATGTTATGCTGCGCAAAAGCTGTACCGTGCAGCACCAATAATCCTAAAATATATTTAAAAATAGACATTGTTTCCTCCTAAAATTAAAACAATATGATTTCTCTATTTTATAAGTAATTCTATATTTATAAGGTATAAGGATTCGTTTTTATGAAAAAAGAGTTGTTATTGTTATATTTTTCTAAAATCATGCAGATTTAAATTTTTGTGATATTTTTCAAGTAACGAATTATCAGAGTTTTTGAGTCTCTAGTCTGATGAAATAGCTCAACTAATTTTTAATTAAAGGATATTTTATAATAGTTTATTCCTCATAATTATAATAGAGAGTTAAAAATCAAATGTCAAATCTTACTCCAAAATATCTTGAATATATGACAAAATTTAAACATATAATAATTACTGAATTTTGTAGTTTATTTATATTTTCTCGAAAGATAATTGTTGATTTTTTATTTCAAACATCCTATAATTATTATATTGATTAAATTATGGAGAATTCTTGTGAAAAAACAACAAGTATTGTTCAATATATTGTATCCCAATGCTTATCAGCCCTATGTTTTGCAAAAAATTGATTATGTTTTTGCAGGTGTATTATTTTTTGTGTCACTTTTTATTTATTTCCTTACTTTGACACCATCAGTCACAGCAGGCGATAGCGGCGAGCTTATTACTACTGTATATAACATGGGTGCAAGCCATCCGCCAGGATTTCCACTTTATGGTATTGTCGGCAAATTATTTACTTTTCTTCGTTTTCCCGATATAGGATACAAATTAAATATTTTTTCTGCTGTTTCTGCTGCTTGTGCTGTGCTTTTTTGTTATCTGACATTAGTGAAATTATTAGGATTCAATAGATCAGTAGTTGGTTTTTCACCTGTGGTACATATTCCGGTTGTTGCTGCATCACTTTTGTTTGCATTTTCCAAAGCACACTGGTCTCAAGCCGTAATTGCCGAAGTTTATGCTTTTAATGCTGGTCTTACATCAGCAATGTTTTTCGTGATGACACTCTGGTATGAAGAAATAATTACATACCGTGATGAAGAAAATCTTTGGCTGGCTCCTCGTATAACATTATTGCTTGCATTTGTTATGGGACTTTCTATTACAAATCACCAATTACCTGTTTGGTATATTATTGCTTGGGCTTTTATGCTTGTGCCGATAATTTATCTTATTATTTCTTTTAAAGGTGCTGTCTTTATTAAACAGTTTCAAGAACGTAAATTTCCTCTTATTATGATACTGATAGTAGTGATTATGGTTATTTTTTTATTGGTTATTTCCGCTATTAAGCCTGATATATTATTTCCCGAGTTTGGACCTCCTGGTTATCGTTTGGTTTTTCCTCAGCATGTGCCTTATATTTTGACTGCCATCTTAGGGGGGCCAGTTTGGTTGAGCTTCTATGTTGCTCAAAATTCTTTATATACAGCTTCAATAAGCCGTTCTCGACAGGATGCTCTACATGCTATTTTTTGGATTGTTTTAGCAGCAGTTATAGCAGGAATGGTATTTTTTCTAGGTGGAGCACATGGGATTATTACCAGTATGCCACTTATTATTATGGCAGTTTATCAGCTCATTCAAAAAAATGATCTTGCTAAAGAAACATCGAAAAATTGGGTTGATAATTTTTTGTTTTTACTGACTTGGGCATTATGGTTGTTTGTGTTTGCTTTATCAGTCTATTTGTATTTTTACTTTCGGGCAAAAGCAATCTCCCCTCTTACAGAACCTAAACCTCTCACTTGGGGTGATACCCAAACTCTAGATATTCTTTTCAATCATATGCTTAGAAAACAATATCCTGTAGGTACTGATGATTATTCCAATATTTTAGGGCAAATTTGGGCAGTGATTGAATATCATTTTAGTCAATTCGGCATGATTAATGTATTAATAGGAATTGTTGGTATTTATTATTTTTTCAAAAATGAACCTATTCAATGGACTTATTATATAATAGCATCGTTGGTTTTTTTCTGGAGTATTATCGATTTTATCAACTTTGAAGTTAATCCGCGATCGTTGGAAACTCAAGAAGTATTTTTTATCCAACAGTTTTTAATTTATGCATTTTTTATTGCTTTTGGGTATCAAGCTATTTTAGTTTTATTACAGTCACTCAACAAAGTAAAAGAGGAGTAAATGAAATTTTTTGATTTCTTATTCTCTACCGCTGTTATGGGAGTTTTTGGTGTATGCTTTGGATTTCTTTATGTGAGGATATTTGATAATAAACTTTTTGGTGGCGTGAAAGCAGGGATTATGGTTGGGATGTTGGGCTGTATCCTAGGCGGATTTATTTTTAATATCCTTTTTGAAACTCCACTTCTTCAATGGATGAATAAAATTCCTGTTTTTAGTCATTTGTTGGTCAATATACTAGATATTAATTTTATTGCAGCGGCACTTGGGACATGGATGTTTTTGTTTGTATATAAATCTATTTCGCAGCATACCTAGTTTAAGGAGATTTTATGGCGCGATACTTAGTAACTTCTGCACTACCTTATGCAAATGGGCCTTTACATTTAGGACATTTAGCAGGGGCATATATCCCTGCAGATATTTTTGTGCGATCCCGCAAGTTAAACGGCGATGATGTAATCTATATTTGCGGCACTGACGAGCATGGAGTTCCTATAACAATTCGTGCAGATATCGAAGGTGTTACTCCTCAAGAGGTTGTTGACCGTTATCATCATGAGATTGCTCAGGCATTTAAAGCATTTCGGATCGATTTTGATAATTTTTCTGGAACGGCTCGGCCTTTACACACTGCATTATCTCAGGAATTTTTTCTTAATTTGCTTAATAATAATCATATTCTTATCAAAGAAGAGGAACAGTTTTATGATTATCAAGCAGAACGTTTTCTGCCGGATCGCTATGTTGAAGGAGAATGTCCAAAGTGTCATTATGATAAAGCACGTGGAGATCAGTGCGATAAGTGTGGTGTGCTTTTGACGCCTTTTGAGTTAATTAATCCCCGAAGTACTTTATCAGGTTCAAGGCCTGTAGTGAAAAAAGCTAGGCATTGGTATCTGAAGCTTCAAGATTTTGAGGATAAAATTGTTTCTTGGCTTCAATCTAAAAACGACTGGAAAGATAATGTTACCCACTTTATTTTAGGCTGGATCCGTACAGAAGGGCTTCATGAGCGTGCAATTACACGCAGTTTATCATGGGGTGTACCCGTGCCGTTAGATGATCCTGAAGCTCAAGATAAAGTATTGTATGTTTGGTTTGAAGCTCCAATTGGCTATATTTCATCTACTATTGAATGGGCAGAAAAACTTGGTCAACCTGATTTGTGGAAAAATTATTGGCATAATCCTGAAACGAGAATGATTCATTTTATTGGGAAGGATAATATCCCTTTTCATGCAGTTATTTGGTCTGCTCTCTTAATGGGACAGCATGATGATCGTTGGATTTTGCCATATGATATTCCAGCAAACGAATATTTAAATTTGGAAGGTGAAAAAATTTCAACTTCTCAAAATTGGGCAGTATGGGCCCAAGAAGCTGTCAATGATTTTCCGGCAGACACGTTACGATATGCATTAGCTGCTAATGCCCCTGAATCGAAAGATACTGATTTTTCTTGGAAGTTCTTTCAAAGCCGTAATAATGATGAATTAGCAAATATCTACGGAAATTTGGTTAATCGTACACTGACATTTGTTGACAGAGAAGGCGGTTTGGTACCTGAAGCTTCCTATAATCAGCGTGATAAGGATCATTTTTTGATTTTGGAGGGGTTGTTGACTAAGCTATTTGATGCTTTTGGACATTATCGTGTAAGAGAAGCCTGTAAGTTAATGATGGATATTGCGCGTGAAGGGAATCGTTATTTTGATGAGATGAAACCTTGGGAGCTTCGTGTTTCGAATCCTGAACGTTTGAAAACAGTACTTAATGTATGTTTAAACACGTTGAGAATTTTGGCGTTTGCTTCTTGGAGTATTATTCCTGACAGTGCGGAAAAATTATGGAATATGCTAGGTCAGGCCACAGATTTAGCAAAAGAACGGTTAGATCGTATTGCAACAAATTTTTTGGAGTCTGGACAAAAGTTGAATCCTAGTGAAATTTTGTTTCGTAAGATAGATGATAAAGAAATTGATGCACAAATTAGAAAATTAAATATACAAGCTGGACGAACAATAAAACAAATACCAAAAATTGAAGCAAAACCTGAAATTACTATAGATGATTTTATGAAGTTAGATCTGAGAGTGGCTGAAATAATTCATGCTGAAGTACCTGAAAAATCTAAAAAATTATTAAGATTAAAGGTTAGAGTAGGTATTGAAGAACGTCAAATTATGGCGGGAATTAAAGAATTCTATGCTGTTGAAGAATTAATTGGAAAAAAAATAATTATTGTTTTTAATCTCAAGCCTGCTAAATTAGCCGGTGAAGAGTCTCAAGGAATGCTGTTAGCAGCTTCTAATGATGATAAATCGATTTTATATTTGGTTGATCCGGGAGATGTACCTTCAGGATCCAGAGTATCGTAGTAAATAACTTAAGGAGTATAATATGAAAATTCTAGTTCTTAATGCTGGTAGTTCATCGCTTAAATATCAGTTGCTTGATACGGCTAGTCAATCGATAATGGCTAAAGGAGTTGTGGAAAAAATTGGGCTTAACGATACTTTTTTGGGTTTTACAAATGGTTCCCATCCGAAAGTAGAAAAAAATATTCATGCAGCTAATCATGATGAAGCATTAAAAGAGGTATTTGCTTCTTTAGTGGAAGGTCCAACTGCAGTGATCAAAGATTTGAACGAAATTCATGCAATAGGCCATCGTGTAGTTCATGGTGGAGAAGTTTACAGTCAGCCTACTCTTGTTACTGAAGCAGTTTTAACAGAACTTGATAAATTATCTGATATTGCCCCTCTTCACAATCCTCCGAATATCATGGGTATACGTGCATGTCAAAAAATTGTTCCACAGACACCTCAAGTGGCTGTTTTTGATACGGCATTTCATCAAACAATGGAACCGGTTGCTTATATGTACGGTCTTCCTTATGAATATTATGAGAAGTACGGTATCCGAAGATATGGATTTCATGGTACATCTTATGCTTACGTAACTCAGGAAGCAGCAAAATTTTTGAACAAGTCTCAAGATCAAGTTAATTTGATAGTGTGTCATATTGGCAATGGGGCTAGTATGGCAGCTATAAAAAATGGTAAATCTATTGACACATCGATGGGTTTTACCCCTCTTGAAGGGCTGATGATGGGTACTCGATCAGGTTCTTTGGATCCTGCGGCTGTGCTTTATATTATGGAAAAAGAAAAATTAACACCAGCTCAAGCTTCGGATTTGCTCAACAAACAGAGTGGTTTGAAAGGTGTTTCTGGTGTTTCTAGCGATATGCGTGATGTCGAAGCTGCTGCTGACCAAGGTAATAAGCAAGCAAAACTTGCTAAAGATATGATGGCACATTATATCCGTCGGATGTTGGGAGCTTATTTGGTAGAATTAGATGCACAAGTTGATGCTATTGTATTTACAGCTGGGATGGGAGAATTTGATGTACAACTTCGGGCTCAAGTGACAGCTGGTTTGTCTTCGTTAGGGATTGAGATCGATCAAGCGGTTAATAAAGAGTCAAAATCGAAGTTAAGAGATATTTCGACACCTTCAGCAAAAATTCGGACTCTTGTAGTGCCCACTAATGAAGAATTAATGATAGCTTTAGAAACTCAGGAAGTGGTAAAATAGGATTTAAAATGGGGCATAAATGATTATTTATGGACGTAACTCCATCGAAGAAGCATTACTTGAAAATTTAGATATCTCTGAAATATGGATTGATAAAGCTAAATCGGAAAAATATCCTGGATTAAGAAAAACTTTGAAACAGAAAAATATTCCTGTTCAATTTATTGCATCGAAAGAACTTGATAAAAAAGCAGACACATTAAAGCATCAAGGGATTGCCGGAAAAATAGTTTTACCGAGGAATATTATTACGGAAAATATGACTTTTCATATTGATTATAGCATGTTCAATAGAATTCTTATTTTAGATGGGGTTACTGATACAGGAAATTTAGGAGCTATTATTCGTTCGGCAGTGCTTTTGGGAGCTGATTGGATATTATTGCCTAAGGATAATAGTGCACGTATTACGGCTCAGACGATTAAATCATCTGCTGGTAGTATTTATAAAATAAATTTGGCTTACGTGAATAACATTAAAACAGAGATCGATGCCATGAAAAAAGAGGGATTTTCTGTTGTTGCACTGATAGGTGAAGCACAGCAAGTATTAAGCGGTTTGAAAGTGCAAAAAAGTTGTATTGTTTTGGGATCCGAAAGAGATGGCATTAGAAAAGGTATTAAAGCTTTGTGCACTCATAAAGCTCATCTACCATCAACGAAGCGTATGGATTCGTTTAATGTTTCGGTTGCGGCTGCGTTAGCGATGTATAGTCTTTGGTTGGATATACTTTAAATTTGAATTAGGTGGTCAATTATGGATGCTATTTTTGCTCCTCAATTATTAATGAATATTTTTGGAATTATTGTTGCTGTTTTTGTATTGGGAATTTTGATTGCAGTTCACGAATTAGGACATTTGCTGATGGCTAAGATGTGTAATATTCGTGTTGATACGTTTTCGATTGGGATGGGCAAGCCTATTATGGGATTTCAGTGGGGTGAAACTTATTATCAGTTGGGCTGGCTGCCGTTTGGCGGATTTTGTGCGTTTGGTGATGAAAATTCCAAAAAAAAAGATACTGACCCTAGAGCATTAGTTAATAGTCCGCTTTGGGGAAAAATTCTTACCGTTATTGGCGGTAGTCTTTTTAATATTATTTTTGCATTGCTTGTATTAATTATTTTGTTCAGTGTAGGTTTTCAAGAAAAAAATCTTTCCAATAAAGTTTATGTTACTCCTAATATTACGATGAATGGAAATGTTGTAGAATCGCCGGCTTGGGTTGCAGGGCTTCGTAGTGGTGATGTTATTATTAATATTTCCGGTCAGACGATTTCTCATTTTATGGATATTCCTACAGCGTTAGCCTATTCAAAACAAACAAATCAAACAATTACTTATATTCGGGGGATGATTACGAATACGGTTTTGTTTGTTCCTATCAATAATAAAGATACAGGTCTTGAAATTATTGGTGTACGTCCGGTTCAAGAAGCGGTTGTTGGTGATATTTTAAGCGACGGTCCTGCTGTTAAGGCTGGATTACGTCTGGGTGATAGAATCAAAATGGTCAATCAACAGCCTATTGTTTATTTTTATGAATTAGAAGAAATTCTTGCTACTAATCAAAGTAAGCCTTTGCGTTTAGAGGTGGAAAGGGCGGCGGATATTTTGTATCTTAATGTTTTGCCGTCACAAGAGGAAAATGTATGGCAGATAGGAGTTCTTGCAGAAAAGCCACAAGAGATTTTGGTTTTCCAAAAAGCAAAAAATTTTCCTGAAGCAGTTAGTATGAGTATGAGAGAATTGAAAACTACTATTGACCAGATTTTAGTTTCATTAAGCAAATTGTTTAGCGGCAAAATTGATATTCAAAAAAATCTTTCTGGACCAGTTCGTATTGTAAGCATTACAGGAAGTATTGCGCAAACTCAGAATATCGTGCTTTTGATACGGTTTATGGTGATGCTTAGTATAGCATTGGCTGTATTCAATATGCTGCCGATTCCTGGTTTAGATGGTGGTGCTTTAGTTTTGAATGTTTTAAGAGCTATGTTTGGACGTTTTCCTCTGGCGGAAGAAATTATTTCGAAAATAGAAGTTTTTGGTATAATATTATTATTAGTGCTTGCTGCATTAGTTTTTGTTAATGATATCCGTAATATTATTGAAACTAAGAAAAATCAGACAGAAATGAGAAATGAGTAATTATGCCTTAAGAAATTGATAAATATTATAGAAAAAATGTTCATCAATAGAACGAGCAATCAATAATTGCCAAGTTTGATTGCCTCTGCTGATAAACATTTTTTTTTCATTGAAATAAATATCAAAAGGATTTAAAATTTCACCTATTTTTTTACCGTAGATATTTTCTGGAAATAATTCAGAAGCGGCTTTGTTATTATATAATAATGTTTTAAATCGATTTACTATAAAAAGAGGGTGTTCATAATTTTGAAAAATATCTAACAAAGAAAGTCGCGTAATGAAATCTTCGGGAAAAAATTCTGATACGAATTCTTGATAAAAAATAGTACCTAATACTTCTCCAGAGTGAGAAAAATAGGGTATTTTCGTACGCGATTTAGGGATATCCGTAAAAAGAAATTCTTCTAATTTAGAAGTAGGAATAAAGACAATTTTATCAATAATGAAATTGTCTTTTTCATTAAGCAATAATTCTATATCTTTTTTGAAAAGTACGCCAATAAAAGTCCCCTCATCAAATACTAATCCACCGTTAACTTGAGGGCATTCCAAAAAAATACGATAAATATCTTGAATATTAGGCATTTATTTTTGCCGTATCTTAAAATCATTGCTGTCAATATTGAAAACAGTATCGGCAATGTCAATAGGAATAGCTGCTAAGATATTTAATGTCGGGATATAAACTGCGTAACCATTCTCTTGCTTATTGCCTAAGAACACGGAAGAAATTTTGTCTTCAAAAATCAAAGTTAAGTAAGGAGCTGTATTTGTGTTTATTCCTGCTTCTTGCAGTTGTTGATGATTGGCAGAAAAAATAATTGATTGAGGATAGAAATATAAATTTTTTGCATGAAGGATAAACCGTCTTAATCCCCAGTCTTTTTCTGTATTATTTTCTGGATATATTTGCACCCAAAAATTATCCCTTTTGATGAAAAAAATTTCTTTGCCTTGAAAGTTTCGGAATTTTATCCCTTGTACTGAATCACTAGGTTCTGTAAAAATATTATTGTTGATCAATGCAGAAGCTCCTGCTAAAAACGGTTCCAGACTGTTTCCACTAATCGCATAAGCGGTATTTGTTTGGTTTAGTAGCATAATGTAAAAATTATTACCTACTCGAGTTTCTGTGCCGACAATGAATCCTTGATTAGTGTCGTTTTTGATTATAGCTTGCACTTCAAGACGCGGCTCAGAAAATCCATAAGCTTTATAATCTTCAGCAGAGATATCAGAGATTTTTTCAAGAGGCTGCATTGTTAAGAAACTGTTAGCCAATAAAATTGCTTTTTCCGGAAGCGCTTCTATTTGAAGAGGCTCTTCAAGATGCCATGTATTTTGTTCTCGAAGGATTTTATATTGAAATTTTTTATTTTTTTGATACAATACAGACTCTATTCCTAATAAATGATCTTTTCGTATTTCCGACCAGGGAAATTCTAATGGGTCTGTCTTAGGCTTGTTTTTCAAGCGCGTTCCTATTAAAAATACTGTTCCTGTAATGCAAAGAATTCCAATAAATATCCAACTTTTGTAACGCATAAATTTCTCCTATGGGATTCTAATAATTAAACTGTTGAGAATAATCCATAATGCCAACAAAATACCACTAATATTAAGCCATGTTTTAAATTTTTCTTCGTAAAGTACGCGGCGTTTCACGGAAATTTCACTTTTTTCAAGTTTGTCGATGGCATCATACACCTGCTGCAGTGAATCTTCATTTTGAGCTTCAAAATACTTCCCACCGGTAATGTCGGCAATTTCTTGAAGAGTTTCAGGATCAAATTCCACACTGTTCACTAGTTCGTAAGAAGTGCGTTCGTAATCAAGAGGCCGCAAATACCCATGCGGGTTTCCGATTCCTATGGTATATATTTTAACTCCCAATTCCCGTGCTGCGTTAGCAGCGGTAATCGGATCGACAATTCCCGCATTATTAGCACCATCTGTCAATAGAATAATAACCTTGCTTTTAGCTGTGGAATAACGTAAACGATTAAGTGCTGTTAATAATCCGGTACCAATTGCTGTTGCCCCCTCATCGAAGAAATCGATTTCTTCGGTAATTTTTTTTAGCAGCTCTTTGTCCGAACTAAGGGGTGCTTTTGTCAGCGCGTAACTTGAAAACAAAACCAATCCTAGTCGGTTATATTCTTGTTTGTTGATATAATTTTTAAGTACACGTTTGGCTACTTCAATGCGTGCATTATTGCGGATGTCTCCATTTCTGTCAATGAAACGTTCCTGTCCGAAATATAAAATTCGTTTCGCGTCGGCAGGAGGTTCGTCTACGTAAGTCATAGAGCTGGAAACATCTGTGGTGAGGATGATATCAACTCCTAAATTTGTTTCAGAACTGATTGCTGAGCCACCTCTAGGTCGAGCCAAAGCTATACTTAGCGTTGCAACTAATCCTAAAAGAAAAATATCATTCATTGTCGTGCTAAATACTGCCAGTGTATCTTTTTGCAGTTTCAGTAACGGCATCCATGGAAACGGAAATCCCGGTCGTTTTCCATGGTTTTTGTAGTATTTTGTGTATTTTAGAATTATATATGAAGGAATAAAAATCAAAAAAAACAGATAACGCGGATTTTCAAAGTTCATGGTATTCTCCAGATTGAGGTACCAGCGCAGCTAATCGAAATGCTTCCTGCATAACATGGTCAATACGGTCCTGGTTAAAGATATGTTTGGCGTATTTTGCACGGTCCGTGCTTTTCATAATAAATCCGACAGTTTCGATAATTTCTTTATTGGTTTTGTGTTGTTTTAGGGTATCAAGAATTTCTTTGGTGGGGCTTTCAAGGGCCAGTGGTATAATCGTCAGCGACAAAAATTCGCGTACTGTTTCCGATAGCTCAACAAAAAATTCTTTATAACTTTCTTCCGTGAGATTATTTTTCCGAGCATCGAGTTCTTGGAGTTTTTGTGTCATTTGTCGGAAAGGATCGATGATTTCTTTGGGGGCTTCCGGAACAATCTGTTGTTTTTTGCGCCCAGATAAGAAAATAATAAGTCCTATAACTAAGACAATAAAACATAGCAGAATTGTCAACAGCGGATCCCAGACAAAATAAGGTTTTTCAATATCTGCTAACTGAATGTTAGTAGGAGCTTCGTTAGAAATAGGAATAATAAATCCCGGCGTATAAAATATATTAGTATCTCCATTGGTGTCAAGAGCAGTGATTAAAAGGGATGCCATTGTGTATGGGGTGAAAGAAAACGGAGTTACATAAGCAGTAAAGCTATTACTGTTCATATTGCTGATTAAAATATCAGTATCTGCTTGAACTGAGATATTGCTGTCGATGTCTAGAATTTGCTGAATGGCGGGAGGCATTGTATACTGGACAGTAAAGCTTTTCCCAAACTGCAAGTTGGAGAAATTGGCGGAGTGTTGCACTTGGGTGTTGGTGGGAGGCGCTTGTGCCAATAGTGTTGCGTTTATGGCAAGCGCGGCCAGTAGAAGATATTGTCTCATGTAGACTCCTATTTTTAGAAACGCAATTTATAATATAATAACTCAAAAAAAATACTATGTCAAATCAGCTTGTTTCTTTTTGTGAAGATTTTTTAAGGAAAGAGTTTGAATTTCTTGTCTAAATATTTTATAATATTAGGAAGATTTGGGAGAAAAATATGCGGATTCTCAGCAAAGGATCAGCTCCGAAAGTTCATCGTAAAGCGATCGAAGCGTTTGTTCAAGGTCATTACAAAACAGCTAGCCAGGAATGGTCGCAGCTTCTGGAAAAAAATACTTACGATTTTATGGCACTTAAGGGGCAGGGTTTTTTATATTTTCTGGAAGGTCAGTACGGTGAAGCTCGTTCTTATCTTTCGGATGCCGTTGGGATTAATGCCAATGATCCAGAAATTTATAATGCTCTTGCTTTGATTGCTATTCATGAGGGACAAGTTGATTATGGGATCGATATTTTATTAGATGCCCTAGATAGGGTTGATTCTCCGTTGCTTAAAAATACTCTGGAAAAGGTCCGCAAAATAGGAAATCCCGATTTAGCGAAAAATATTCCTTTAATCCCTTTGCTACAGATTACATTACCAAATTCGGGTTTTTCGTTGAAAAAGTGGTTGAGCAGTACAACAGATCAGCTGGGAGTCCATTTAATATGGATTGGCGCAGGTTTGATGATAAGCTTAGGTATTTTATTTTATCCGGAAATCCGCAACGCAGCTTTATCTTCCAATCTTATTAACCGTGCCAATGCTTTATCACCTGCCACGCAGGTCAGTATTAAAGGAATCACCGATATTGTTAATGCGCGTGAAAATTTCCGTATTGTGCTGAACGAACAAATTATTATTAGAAAATTTGAAGACTTAAAGACAGCAATTTCTGCAAAACGCTACAATAAAGCGCGCATATTGGCAAATGAACTTCTTGCATCTAATGCAGCATTGGCTGTTAAGGAACGAGTTGGCATTTTAGAAAGCTTTATTCCTGATCCTGACCCTGACAGTGTTGATTATGTGCCGAGTTATGCAGAAATTGCGGTAGCTCCTGCTGTTTATGAGGGAGTCATGCTGAGATGGCAAGGGACAGTTGCGAACCTTCATCATCAGGGCCGTAAAAAAACAACATTTGATCTCTTAGTCAATTTCCTAGATCAAGGTTTGGTGGAAGGCATTGCATTGGTCGAGGCTTCTGGATTTCATGAGCTTAACAACGGTATGAAAATCACAGTAATTGGTCCATTGCAGGGGTTGACTAAGGATAACCGAGTTATCATCAAGGCGGAACGGTTACTGCCGTATTGAATTTTATATAAGGATTAGTTATGGCGAATATATATTTCGAAACCTATGGATGCCAAATGAATTTATCAGAAGCATCATCATTGTCGGACAAGGCCAAAGCTCGTGGGCATAAAATAGTGGATAATCCAGAAAATGCTCATTTTGTTATTATCAATACGTGTTCTGTACGCTTGACGGCTGAGGAGCGTATCGAAGGACGTTTAGGTTTTTACCGTGCTTTGAATCGTTCACTGGATCATGATTTGAAAGTTATTCTTATGGGTTGTATGAGCGAAAATATCGGGCTTGATGTTCAGAAACGTTTTGCTGATATTGTCAGTATTGTATGGGGTACATACAATAAAGATGCGGTGATTGACTACCTTGACGATCTTGATGCAAGGACGGAAAGTTTGGGCTTTGGAGCAGCCTATTCTTTTATGCCAGCTACTCCATCAAAAGAGTTTCCCTTCAAAGCATTTCTACCTGTTTCTCATGGTTGCAACAAGCATTGTTCCTACTGTATTGTACCGCATGTGCGCGGGCTCGAGCAGAATCGGCCATTTCAAGATATTGTCGACAACGCGAAAAAATTGGCGGCTGATGGTGTGATCGAATTGTGCCTTTTGGGACAGACGATAGATACTTACTGCTATGAAAATAAACGTTTACCAGATCTTTTGGAAGCTGTTGCATCGCAAGCGGGTATTCAAAGGATTACATTCCTGACGGCTCATCCCAAAGAATTTCTCTATGAAACTGTTGAATTAATGAATGCTTATCCTAATATTATGCCTTATTTGCATCTGCCGTTTCAAGCAGGTAGTAATCGAGTGCTTCGTTTAATGAAGCGAGGTTATACTCGTGAACTTTATCTTGAGAAAATTGCAAGAATCCGCGAAATACGTCCGGATATTATTTTGTCTACGGATATTATTGTTGGATTCCCGAGCGAAACAGAACAAGAATTCGAAGAAACAATGGATTTGTTTACGGAGATTCGTTTCAACGAAGCGTTCATGTACCGCTACAATACCAGACCCAATACTCCTGCAGAGCATTTTGAAGGTCAGGTTCCTGAAAAAGAAAAATTACGGCGGTTGGATATTTTGGTGAAAAAACATCGTCAAATCTTAGCTGAAGAACTGTTAAAGCACCAAGGGTGCGAATATACCATTTTATTTGACCGTGAATCCAAATATAGTCTTAAGAGCGAATCCGGAATCAAACAATATGTGGGGCGGACGCATAATAATTTGATGTGTGCAACACTATCAGCTTGGGATTTGATCGGTAAGCTAGCAAGAGTTAGAATTCAAGAAACGCGCGGAGCAATCACGATTGGAGAGCTCGTTTAAGAAGAGATAATGCGTAAACATATTAAAAATATTATCCATTCTACTGCTGCAGATTCTATCGAAGCTCGGTATGCCAATACATATGGATCTTCTGTTGTGATATCCAAAGGAGAAGTCGAAAAGGCGGTTAATACTTTATGTTCGGCGGGTTCGGTGCGGATTTCCTATAAAGGGGCTCTTGGATTTTGTGCGTTCAATGATGAAAATTGGTCCGGTGCTATTGAAAGAGCTTTAGAAAGCTGTCAAGTTGTGGGAGATCAGAACACTTTTTTAGCGGATACTTCTGTTATTTGTGACGATATCGAAAATCAAACATTTGAAAGTCCTGATAATCTGACCCTAGAGGAAAAATACCATTTTACACGCAGTATTCACGATTTGCTTTGGGATGATGTGTTTGATTCGACACGCGTCGAATTTAAAAATTATACGGTAGAAAAATTATATATTAACTCTCAGGGATCGGATATTCTTCAAAAGAAGCATTTTACTGGTATGAGTATATCAGCGGCTATTAAACAAGGTTTGACACTACAGCATGCGTATTTTTCTGAAGGTACATACGGTGGCATGGAAGTTGTTAAAAACTGTGAGGAAAAAATAGATGCTGTCAAAAAACGTGTGCGAGATCTTGTTAAGGCACCTAAAGTAGAATCGGGGACTTATCGTGTTTTGCTGAATCCTAATTTAGCAGGGGTATTTGCTCATGAAGCTTTTGGTCATATGAGTGAAGCTGATTTCCTTGCCGACAATCCCGAACTTTTAGAAAAAATCCAGCTAGGCACAATATTAGGAACAGAAGAATTAACTATTGTTGATGACGGTCGTCAGAGTCATTTGGCAGGCTGGTGTCCTTATGATGATGAAGGGGTACCAGCTGCCCGTCGAGAACTTCTTAAAAACGGTAAAATTTCCTGTTATTTACAGTCGCGGCTGACTGCTAAAGAAATGAATACTATACCTACTGGCAATGGTCGGGCACTTTCCCCTTTTTATGTGCCCATTCCGCGAATGACTAACACTTATATAGAGAACGGTTCTCGATCGTTTGAGGAGCTGTTGGAAGAGCTTTGGGATGGAATTTATGCATGCGATATGATAGGAGGAATGACTAATTTGGAAATGTTTACATTTTCGGCTGCGTATGCATATAAGGTAGAAAAAGGAAAAATCACGGGATTGATCCGTGATGTTGTGTTGTCGGGTAATCTATTTACTACGATGAAAAATATTATCGGTATTGGTTCTGATCTTGAACATCATGGCGGTTTGGGCGGTTGTGGAAAAGCTGGTCAAAATGGCTTACCCGTTTCTACAGGCAGTCCGCATCTCTTGATTGATAATGTTTTGATCGGCTAAAGATTATTTGATTGCAATTTTGTAAAAAATTATGTTATACTTTGAAATATGGAGAGATTATGTTTTTACGATTGATAAAAAGTACCGTAAGTGCGATGTTTTTTGGTTTTGGTTTTCTGCTAATTTTTTTTCTTAATTTATTAAATAATCAAAGTATACAAGTTATACTGAAACGCTCTTTATTAGGTGGGATTTTGTTTTTATTAGTGTGGGCTGTTCTTATTAAAATGCTTCAAGCTCTCTTTTCAGAACAGGAGTTAAAAAGTATTTTTTTCCCAAAGGAAACAGCAGAACGTACAGAGTATATTATACCAAAAGATGATGAAGATTTGACTATTGATGAACTGTATAAAAAATTTCCGGTTAATGAGGAAGATCTGAATTTTGAAGATTCTAGCAGTAAAGAATTTATTGACCTAGTTTCTACAGTACCGGTTTTGGAAACGGATTTTTCTTCTGATGCCGAAGAGATTCTAGATAATCAAAGTAATTCTATGAGGATTGGAGCTGATGGTATGTTCAATTTTGAAGCTGGGAACAGAACTGTCAGAGTTACCCCTAAAGAAGGTGCCATGGCGGCCCGAAAAGTTCTTATGGACGAAAAAGAATAATTATTTGCTAAAAATTAAGAAATAATATAGAATATAAAAACCTATCTTTAGGTTAAAATTGTCGGAAGGCTTATTGAGTGAAAGGATATGAACATTTAGCCGGATTTACGGAAGAACAGCTTTGGGAACAATATAGTAGCACGAAAGACCGGACAATCCGAAATTATTTTATTGAAAAATATGCTCCGCTAGTTAAATATGTTGCTGGACGTGTTATGGTGAATATTCCATCTTCGGTTGATTTTCAAGATCTTGTTAGCTTTGGAGTGATTGGTTTAATAGATGCTATTGATAAATTTGATCTCAATCGTGATATTAAATTTAAAACATATGCTGTTACAAGGATTCGTGGTGCTATTTTTGATGAGTTGAGAAATATTGATTGGCTTCCACGCTCGGTACGTCAAAAAGCTAAAGAAATCGAACGTACGATTTCACAGTTAGAGTTGAAGTTAGGTCGATCTGCAAAAGATGATGAAATTGCTGCCGCGATGGGAATTTCAGTAGAAGAATTTCATCAGCAACTTTTGAGGGTTGGTACTAATGCACTAGTGTCCATGGATGAAAATTGGCTTATGAATGACGGTAATGACAATTCTCCTATGTCTATGGAAGAAACTTTGGAAAGTGTTAGTGTTTCAAATCCCAATGCGTTGGCGGAACGCACAGAATTGAAAAAAATAATTGCCCATGCTATTACAGAACTGCCAGATCGCGAAAAACAAGTATTAATTCTCTATTATTATGAAGAATTGACCTTAAAAGAAATTGGTAGTATCTTAGCTGTAACAGAATCTCGAGTATCGCAACTACATACGAAGGCGATCATGCGATTGAGAGGACGTTTGGATAAAATCCAAAAAGAAACTAAGTGAGGTAATTATGAATATAATCATCGCAGGACACCAATTTGAGATGACTCCAGAATTAAGACAATTTATTGAACAAAAAGCAGAACAAAAATTAGTTCATTTTGCCGATAGAATTCATCATATTTATGTGAATGTACACAAGGAACATGTGAAATTTAAAACAGAGTGTGATGTTACCAGCGATTTAGGGGAATTTTTTGCTTCTGCTCATGCCGAAGTAGTTGAAACATCTATTGATCAGACCTTAGATAAAGTTTTAGCAGAAATACGAAAAAAGCATAGTAAAATCACAGATCATCATAAACATTGATTATTCATCAAAACGACGTACCTCGATAAGATCAATAAGAGCTTTTAAGGCACTTGTTTCATCAGGTCCGTTAATATGTACCGTGATTTTAGAATTGGGTTCTATAGACAATAGAATTAAGTTCATAATGTTTCGTGCATTAGCTGTTTTACCATCTTTTTCAAAAATAATAGTACTTTGAAAATTTTCTGCAAGATCTGCTATCATCGATGATGGACGAGCATGAATTCCGTAACGATTGAGTATGTTTATCTCTTGACTAATCACAAATACCTCAAACAGGGATAAATTTATATATTTTATCGGTAAAAAATAGAAAATTATAAGTATTTATATTTTATTCAAAAATTTGTGAGTTATTATGAATTGGTTTTGGATTTCTTTATTTGTTTTAAGTGTACTTTTTAGTGTTTTTATAACGCGTGCATATTATCAAGGTATGCAAAAAGTTGTTAAGCGTTTGGCTCTTTTATTATTATCCTTAGTTCTTGCAGGGACAGCAATAAGGTTAGGCTATGTGCTTCTACCTCAATCAACTCAAATTAGTTATTATATTGCATGTATTGGCACAATACTGTTTTATATTATTCTTACACCTATTTTCAAACGTCAAAGTTATGACCGTTATCAACGTATTTCTAAAGCATCTCGTATATTTGCTTGTTTTGTAGCGTTGATAGAAGCTTGGTTTTTTATTTCTTATGTAGTGTTTTTCTGGGATCTTTTTTATCCTATTGATAATTCTCCCGCATTGGACAAGTTAGTGGATGTTTTTTTGTTGCCGATTCGTTTTATTTGGTTTTTCCCCCGCATTTAACGCGTAAGGCATAACGTGGGGTTGACACCTTATTGCTGAGCGGCTTTATCTATAATAAAGATGCTTCTCCTATTTGGAGAATCGCGAGTTATAGTGCGGTGCTCGAACTTATTTTAAGGACCCACACAACTGCCTTACGCTTTATTTTTGACAAGATATTTCTGCAATTTTGTTATGATGCTTGTTAACACAGAAATATCAAAATTTTCTGTGCATTTTTCATATTTTTTAGCGCTACGCAGCGATGATTCTAAATAGTAAAGTAGTTTTTTTTCCTCTGTTGTTAATAAAATATCCATTAACTCCATAAGTTTCAAGCTGTTATGAATAATAGACTCTCCGAAAATAAATACATAGCTATCTTTGATCGTTTGTATTGCCAATTCAGGAATTAATTTTTGGGTAGCAGGATTTTTACTGAAAATAAAAAATAAATTCAGTCTATGTTCTAAATTTTGATAGATATTTTTACTGTTTGGCATTATAACTCCGCTTCTTTTTCCATATCTGTTCGAATGATATGATCTTTTTCAGCATTTTCTTCTACTAAATTGGGGATAGGATCTAATTTTTCTTTAAATCGCATCAGGAATTTTGTTTTGCCGGAGGACGGGTTGATATCGGCAATTAATCCCGTCGCTATCAATGGACCTTTTGTAGCAGGATGCATGCGGTTGGGTTCGCCGTAAATCATTTTCTTGAGTGCTGGCTCGATTTCAAATCCTAAAACAGATTCCAATGCTCCAGTCATGCCAAGATCAGTCAAATAGCCAGTACCTTTGGGGAGTATATGGTCGTCTGCGGTTTGTACATGGGTATGTGTGCCCCAGACAATACTGGCTTTTCCATCCAAAAAGTAGCCCATAATTTGCTTTTCTGCTGAGGCTTCTGCGTGAATGTCTACAGCAATCATTTTTATGCCCTGTTTATGTAGATCTTTTATCATATCAAAAACCGCATGAAATGGACAATTTGCTGGATTCATAAAAAAACGTCCTACCAAGGAAATAACAGCAAAATTACCAAACTTCGTAGCATGTATGGCATATCCTTGACCGGGTGTTTCTCTGGTCTGATTAAGTGGGCGTGCAATATACCGAAATTTTTTAATAGTGTACCACAAAATATGCTTATCCCAAGTGTGATTTCCCATAGTCATCAGATCAATACCGAAATTATGAAGTTCTATGGCATGTTTGGGGGTGAGTCCGTATCCGTGTGAAGCATTTTCTACATTAGCGATAATAATATCAGGCTGCCAATGCTGCTTGATTTCAGGTACTAATTGCTTAATAATAGCTCGGCCAGCCGATCCGACAATGTCTCCAAATGCAACAATTCTAAGATTTTTTGCATTTTTTTGAGGGATTTTTTGCATAAATTTTCCTTAGAAATTTTTTTGTGTTGAAAAAATAAAACAGTTATTCTATAATATTATAGGCTGTTTTTGTAAAAAATGAAAATATTTGGAGAAAAAATGAAAACCGCATTAGTGCACGATTGGCTGGTAACCATGGGAGGTGCCGAATGCGTCCTCGAGCAAATGTATATGCTATATCCTCAGGCACCAATTTATACCTTGTTCAGCGATCCTAAAAGCATTTCTCGTACTGTTTTGAAGGATGCAAAAATTATTAACAGCTCATTGCAGCATTGTCCTTTTATCCGGAAGATTTACCGTAAGATACCTCAATTATTTCCGCTTGCTATAGAAGAATTCGACATGCGGGGCTATAATGTTGTATTATCATCGTCTCACGCAGTAGCAAAGGGGGTGTTAACTGATGCTAAAACTTGTCATATCTCTTACGTACATACGCCGATGCGTTATATTTGGGATTTGACCCATGAATATCTGAAACAAGCTAAATTTCCATGGCTTTTAGAGCAGTATACGAAACATATTTTTCATGGACTGCGGCAGTGGGATATAGTGTCAAGTTTTCGACCGGATTATTATATTGCGAATTCTCATTTTATTAAAAACCGAATCCATAAAATCTACCGTCGTGATGCAGAAGTAATTTATCCTCCTGTTAATTTGAGTGAAAAAGTATATACAGATAAAGAAAATTATTTTGTAGCGGCTTCGCGCCATGTTCCTTACAAAAATATTCTGCTCATTACAGAGAGTTTTGCCCGAATGCCTGATAAAAAACTGATTATTTTAGGCGATGGTCCTGATTCTGAAAAAGTACGCCGTATTGCCAATAAGGCTGAAAATATCTCATATTTAGGGTATCAGCCGCATTCTGAGTTGATGAGTATTATCGGTAAAGCAAAAGCATTTATTTTTGCTGCAGAAGAAGATTTTGGCTTGATGCCCGTTGAAGCTCAAAGTTTAGGTACACCTGTAATTGCTTACGGTGTGGGGGGTGCTTGCGAAACAATTCAAAACGGTGTTACAGGAATATTTTTTTATTCGCAGACTGCTGAAGCGATTACTCAAGCAGTACAAGAATTTGAACATAATGAAGACCGATTTGATCCGCAAAAAGTAGCGGAATATAGTAAAAAATTTTCTATCTGCCGTTTTCAGGAAGAAATGAAAGCATTCATTGACAAAAAATTTAAAGAATTTCATAGCAAGGATTATTTATGAAAGAACAAGATATATTAGCAGTTTTGAGTAGCATCATTGATCCTAAAAGTCAAAAATCTCTAGATCAAGTTGCATCTGTTGAAGGGGTAGCTGTTGAAAATAATACTATGAAGTTCAGACTTGTTATACCTCAAGCTTCTCCCGAAGAGAAAAAAAATCTACGCAGCCTTGTTGAAGAAGCATTTCGTGAGGAGCATATCGAAGTATTTGTCAGTGTTACGGACAGATCTATGGGCGAACTTTCAAAAGCACCTCCTCCTCAAAAAACGCTACAAAATTTTATTCGGGAAGACATCTTAAAAAAATTTAAAAAAATTATTGCTGTTTATTCAACAAAAGGAGGGGTAGGAAAATCAACGATTGCTGTTGAATTAGCACGTAGGCTTGCAGATAAAAATCTTAAAACTGCATTGATTGATTTGGATGTTTATGGCCCAAGCGTTCCTAGAATTTTAGGTCTGCGTGATAAAGTCAGTGTATTTGGTGAGAAGTTTGTTCCTGCTGAAAAAGACGGCATTTCTATGATGAGTGTCGGCATTTTGGTCCCGGATATTGATGCTCCTTTAGTATGGAGGGCACCTATTGCTAATGGTGTTATGAAGCAGGTTTTTGAAGATACGCTTTGGGAAGAGTATGATGTTTTAGTGCTTGATATGCCACCAGGAACCGGCGATATTCCTATTGCAGTTGGTCAAAGTTTGCCGTTGGATGGGCTGTTGGCTGTATCTTCACCGCAAGGGGTTGCACTTGAAGATGCAGTTAAAGGTATCTCTATGTTTGAAAAATTTCATGTTCCTATTTTAGGGATGATCAGCAATATGGGAATGGTTGTTTGTCCGAAATGCGGAGAACAAATCGAACTTTATCCAAAAAATGTTGAATTTGATATGTTTTTAATGAAGCATGGAATTGAAAAAATAGCATCACTTCCGTTGGATCCACGAGTTGCAGAGTATGCTGATAAAGGGATGTTAGAAGCAATTGGTACCGAATCACTTTGGTCAAAAGAATTTATAAAAATAATTGATAAAGTAGCTAATGAACTAAAATTATAAAGATTTTTTATAAAATCTTGACATTTTTTTAGAGTGATGTTATAATGTTTGACTATATGTGCCGAAATAGCTCAGTAGGTAGAGCAGAGGACTGAAAATCCTCGTGTCGGTGGTTCGATTCCGCCTTTCGGCAAGTTATTTTTAGTGGAGTAAATCATGAAACGCACTTGGCATCCATCCAAAATTAAACGTGCAAGAAAACACGGTTTTAGGGCAAAAATGGCTGATCGCCATGGTAGAGCTATATTATCCCGTCGTCGTGCAAAAGGTCGTGTTCGTTTAACTGTTTAATATTTTAGCATAGTGAAAAATTGTATTTATAGTAAAAACTATCGAATTTGCTCTCAAAAAGAATTTCAAGAATTTTTCAATAAAGGTTTCTGTTTCGATGGAAGCTTTTTTGTTTTGAAGATAATAGTATATGATTATCCAAAATTAGGGATCATAGTATCTAGAAAATTTGGTAATGCTGTTTATCGTAATTATATAAAACGAATTATTAGAGAAACTTTCCGTTGCCAAACAAAAATATGTTCTGTTAAAGTTTTAATTAGGCAAATACGACCTTTTCAGTGCAAAAAAGACCTTTATTTTGAATTGAAACAGTTTTTTTATTTCTTGAGCGATTATTATTTTCTTTTAATGCACAAAACAGGCAGACTATCTCTTAAAGAAGCAATTCCAAGTATCAAAATGTCTTTCATCACTAGAGTTATCTTTTTTATTATTTTATTCTATCAGGAATATCTATCAAAGTTTTTACCTAATGCTTGTCGTTTTCGACCTAGTTGTTCTGGATATGCTTTAGATGCATTGCGTGTGCATGGATTTTTTAAAGGATTATATTTAATTACAGGACGTTTATTACGATGCCATCCTTTTGGTAGTTTTGGGTATAATCCTATTCCAAAACCTAAAAATAAGCAACAAAGATAAAAATTAAATATCTTTTTAAAATATTTTCTGAAGATTTCGTTGAAATTCCAAATGTTGCTATGCTGTATTATTCTTATATAAAAGAAATTAAAAACTGAAAAATAACCAAACTATAGGTGCCGCAAAAATAGGACTATCAATAGTATCAAATAAGCCCCCCATCCCGGGTAATAATGTTCCTGAATCTTTAACGGAAGTCCATCTTTTAATTAATGATTCAGTAAGATCCCCAAAATTTGATCCAAAGCTCATTAATAATCCGAAACTTAGCCATTTTAATATAGACCAGTGGAATGGAAAAGATAATAATCCTTGAACATAAAAACACAGAACACTCAACAGCAAATTGATGATAAAGGATCCTATAAATCCTTCTAAAGTTTTATTTTTACTGGGAAGCATAGTAAGTTTGTGCTTGCCGAACAAAATACCTGTAAATAAACCAGCAGCATCGCTAACCCAACAAAATGTAAATAATAAAATCAATGCAATAGCATGAGGAGCAATTGTTTTAAGAATAATGAAGAGAGGTAGCATAAAAATCAGTACAGTATAGGCAATAAAATTGAACCCTAGTGTTTCAAAAGCTGCTGAATAGTTATTGGTATTGCTAAGATTTTTGCTGATCGTGGCATAAAATAGAAAAAAGAATATAAATATTTGTCCTACAGCCCATTGTGTGAAATTAATGGCATTAATAGCTTTTAAGTATGATAAAACATGTGCTATAGGAATAATCATATTGATTAGCCAAAAAGAATAGGTATGTTTTTTATTTTTTGCCATTGATGCGATCTCAATGTTGATCAGTAATGCTGTAAGTAATACAGTAATAAATAGTGGAAATCCATTTCCGATGTCTGTCATAATGACCCAAAGTGTGACAGGAATACCAATAAGAGCTGTCAACCATCGTTTTATCATAAAAAATCCTTTTTATAAAATTAAATGTTATGTGCCAAACCGTCGATTTCTATTTTTGAATTCTATGAGGGCATTTTGGAAGTCTTCCGGCGTAAAATCTGGCCATAATTTGGATGAAAATAAAAATTCACTATAAGCACATTGCCATAGTAGAAAGTTACTGATTCTATATTCACCGGATGTACGAATAAGTAAGTCAACAGGTGGCAAGTTATGAGGGTTAATGAAAGTTTCAAATAATTCTTTAGTAATATCTTCTGGCTGTAAGGTATCGTTTGAACATTGTTGAGCAACTTGTTGTACTGCATGAACTATTTCTTGTTGACTCCCATAATTAACATAAATATTAAGAATAAATTTACCTGTTGAGCATTCCTGGCATGCCTGATGAAGTTTTTTGGTAAGTGTGGATGGCAGCTCTTTGCGAGATCCGGTAATGATTAATTTGATATTTTGTTGTTGTAGTTCTTGTACGAAATTTTTTAATACTTTATCTAAGAGGCTAAATAGATTTTTAATTTCTAATTCGCTTCGTTTAAAATTTTCGACAGAAAAGGCATAAAAACTTAAAATTTCGGGTCCGGAATCGCGGCATTCTTCAAGAATTTTTTTTAGAGCAAGAAAACCAGCTTCATGACCTTGGGCTGATGTTAAGTTATGCGCTTTAGCCCATCGGCGGTTCCCATCAGGAATAATTGCTATATGTCGAGGAACAGTTTGATCCATCTAAATAGCCATAATATCTTTTTCTTTTTGTTTCATTGTTTCTTCAATTAAAGCAATATGATTATCTGTTTCTTTTTGAATTTTATCTAATTCCTTACGAATATCATCTTCGCTGATTTCTTTGGAATGTTCTTTTAATTTATTGTTGATATCTCGGCGCATATTACGAATGACTATTTTTGCGTCTTCTGCGATGCCTTTCGCATATTTGACAAGTTCTTTTTTTCTGTCTTCTGTAAGTGGAGGGATATTAATACGGAGAATTTTTCCGTCGTTTGTTACCGAAAAATCAAGTCCCGTATTATGGATGCCTTTTTCGATGTCTTTGAGAAGTGATTTATCCCATGGTTCGATCACAATTTGATGAGTGTCCGGGACTGATAGAGCTGCAGCTTGTTTAATCGTCATGTGCTGACCGTAAGCTTCAAATGTAATATCTTCTACCATGACAATATTGGCTCGGCCAGCTTTGAGTCTGTTGAATTCGTCTTTTAGAAATAAAATTGCTTTATCCATGCTTTCTTGAGCGTTTTTTTTAAAAGCCTGATATTCTGGGGTCATAGCCACTCTCCTTTTTCTTAAATAAGCTCTTATTATTGTACTTTGAAAAAAAACTTTGGTCAAGTTTATTATAAAAAACAGTCTCTTTAACTAAAGAGACTGTTTTTTATAATAAATAATAAAGTCCTAATTGAAATACAGTATCATTTGGCTTTCTTGAGCAATTGTTTTTATTTGCTCAAGCGCATGCTTTTCTAATTGACGCACACGTTCTTTGGTGAGTCCCAATAATTCTCCGATTTTGGATAACGATAAACAATCGCCTCCATCCAAACCAAAACGCTTCATTAAAATAAATCGTTCTCGTTCAGATAGGACATCCAGTAAACTGTGGATATTGTTTGAAAGAGATAATTGGATAATATTGTGCTCTGGACTCTGAAATTCCGGGATATTAATATGGAATGAATCAAACTCCCCGTCATCTGTTACTAATCCTTCTAAAGCTGTATGACCACTGGCTAAATCCAAAATTCTTTTAATTTCGGTTTTATTGATGCCTAGTTCTTTTTCTATCAATGCTTCACAAGGTTTGGTTCCGAATTCTTTGGAGTATTTATCGATAAATTTGGCGATCCGGAATAATTCGTTAGTTCTGTTCATCGGTAGACGAATCATACGCGACTTTTCCGAAATTGCTTTCATTATCGACTGCTTAATCCACCACACAGCATATGAAATGAAGTGATATCCTAATGTGTGGTCGAATTTGTCAACAGCCATCAGTAATCCGAGATTCCCTTCGTTGATTAAGTCCGCAAGCGATAAGTTGTTGCCTTGATATTTCTTTGCTACGGATACAACAAAACGCAAATTGGAAATAATCAGTTTTTCTTTGATAGCTGTACAGGTGCTGCATAATTGATGAGCAGGATTTTCTCTCAAGTAAACCTGGCAGCAAGTGCCGAAACTACTGGTTAATTCTTGTTCTTCTTCACGGCTTAGCAGTGGAATAGCATCTATCTCCTTTAAATATGTTGACATACTATTCGGTGCATAGTATTTTTGTTCTGAAGATTTAGCAGCTCCTTTGTAATTCATGGTCTTTCCTTCTGATATTAATTGATTGTCCCAATTCCTATCATGCTCTTTGATTTTGATTTTTTGTCCTCCTTGTTGAATATATTAAAGAGCAGACCCTTATGTCAAATATTTCGGGATTTTTCTTGCTAAAATTTAACAAAATGGAAAATTATTTTTTATTTGACAGGACCTAATAGATGCTTTATTATATAAGTCTATATGGCAGGAAAAAATATGATCATAGGAATAGGTACGGATATTGTTGATGTTGCTCGTATAAAAAAATTATTTAGTAGCCACTCTAGGCAAAAATTACTGCGAATTTTCACTCAAGAAGAATTAGATTATTCTTTTCAATCCAAAAATGTTTGGGAAAGGTTGGCTGTACGGTTTTGTGTGAAAGAAGCTACCTATAAAGCTTTGAGAAGTGGAGTTTTGCGGTTGAATGAAATTGAAGTGACTCATGATACATCAGGAAAACCAAATGTCCAGTTACATGGTGTTACCCACGAATTTTGGTGTAATTTAGGAATGCCAGATATTTTTATTAGTTTTGCTCACACTCGAGAATATGCTTCGGCAGTGATTGTGTTAGAAAAAATCTAATAACTCGGCAGGAGAACTAATGAAATAAGAAGCACCTGCCTTTTTTAACTGTTCTTGCGATCGAAATCCCCACAAAACCGCTACAGGTGTGATGCCTGCAGCAATAGCAGTTTGAATATCCGTATCACCATCGCCGACAAAAACAATATCAGTACCGATATTTTGGTCTATTTGATTGAAATAGCAGATGATATTCTGCGCCGTCAAAGGATTGGGTTTGAGCGGAAAGCCATCTCTACCTCCTGATATATACACAAAATCCCATTTTTTTAATAACAAACTGCACATTTCTTGTGTAAAGCGTTCTGGCTTGTTTGATAGAATAGCCATTGGTATTTTTTTCAACATCAGTTGATCCAGAAGATGCACAATTCCCGGATATAAACATGAATGCAGCATCCAACGACGTGAATAAGCTTCTGCCGTAAGTTCGAGGGCTTGTCCTAATATTTTTGTATTTTTTTGCTGTTTGGTTGGAAGACATGATATCATGAGTTCTGTGATACCATATCCTATTTTTTTTTGGATTTCTTCGTAGGAGTGTTGAGGTAAGTTTAACTGTTGCAAAGCTTCATTGACGGAATCGGCCAAATCCTGCAAAGTATCAACCAATGTGCCGTCCAAATCGAAAATAACAGCTTTAAATTTCATAAGAACCTCACATTTTTTCTGCAATAATAATCAAACGTCTGTTGTTAGGGGAGAATTTTAATCCTTCATCTAGCCACTTTTTCGCAGATTTTTTATTGTTATTTTCAAGGGCATTGAGAGCAAGTTTTTCATAAAGGATTGCTATATTTCCTGATACTTGCGGATTATTTTTGAAGTAGGTGGCTTTTTGGTAGAACTTCAAAGCTTCTTCGTACACTTCACGATCTAGAAAATGCTGTGCAGCATTGACTGCATAGAAAAATCCGTTTTCTATGATCAGTTTGTGGGCTCCTAATTGGTTGTGGCCTTGTTCCATCGTAGCAACGGCTTCGGTAAAATTTTGACGCGAAAACAACTTTCGTGCGACCTCCGAATAATATCCACTTAAATATTCTTGAGTCAACTTTGCAGGAAACGGTGCTAAAGCCGATAAGACAGCACTATCAATCCGGCCGGATTGATTTTTCTTCAAATCTGCCTGCACAAGTGTATAGCTAAATTCTTGAATTAAACTTTTTACATCCGTTGCGTCTGGATTTTGTTGCCACATATTCAGGAGTGCTTTTTGAGCATTAGTCAGGTCTTTTTTAGTGCGGAGATAATATAAAACTTCACGCAAATAGCGGTTGTAGTTAAATTTTTCAAAATCTTTTGCCGAAAGGTGCTGCTGTGACCTTGCCATAAAAATGTCAATTTGATCAGGGGTCAAGTTATTCATAATCATGCGCTGCAAAACGAGGTTAGCTCCTTGAAAATAATTGCCTTTAAGCACATTATAACGCGGATAGCGACTGATGCCTTCCTCGAGAACCTCCAATGCATACAAATAATCCTGCAGCGGGCGGTCTTCTTGTTTGAAGACATAATAAGAATAATTCAAATAGCCAGCTGTCAGATTGCTTTCTTCGCTGGGTGCGCTGGCAAGCAGGACTTGGGCTTTCATCATATTTTGAAACGCTTGTTTGAATCGTGATTTTTGAGCATCGAAGTAAGAACGGTTGGAGTATAAAAGTCCTGTCGTTTCCGACCAGGAAATTACAATTTTTCTCTTGTTGTTTTCGTAGCTGAAGCCTGTCAGGCCGTTAAACTGATCCTGCAATTTTTTATCCTGAGCAATGAGCAATCCTTGTTTGATGGTACTTTCGATTTCGGTGTTTTTTCCATCGAGCACGGCAAAAATATAAACATGCGTTGGCAGCACAATACCTTTTGTTTCGATGCCGAAATGCTGTAGTAGAATACCGGTTAAAATTGTTGCGGAAAGGCAGTTGAATTCACCGGACTCAAATACTTCCTGAAGAGTGGTGGATGATAAGCGGTAACGCTTAAAAACATGGTCATGTAAATAAGCTAATATAGTTTCGGCAATTTTGTATTCGCTGGCTCCGGGTAATAAGCGCGATCGAATATCGTTTTCCCAGCGATTGATTTCTGCACTGTATGTTTGATACAAATCAGCATCGATTCCGCTGGCAACAAGTGCTGCTTCAGTGATTGAAAGACTGTCAAAGTTATTGAGAAGCGCATCTTCAAGTTCGTTGAACGGTACAATAAAACGCGACCGAAATGCATAACTCGGATGAAGAGTCAATAAAAAACTGACGAGGACTAAACTAGTCCATATTTTCTTGATTTTCGGGTGCTGGAATAACAAAATCCGCCTCCTCTTCATTAGTTGTCGTTTCTGGAATAACCATTTCGGCATTATCATAATCAATAAGTGGCTGTTCTGACAGTTTACTTGAATATTTGTCTAAAAAAAATAAAAAGCTCAAAAAAATATAACTTGCTGTATGCAGCACTGGCGAAAAAATCATGCCGACAGAGCAAATAAATCCGGCTGCAATCAAAATTTGAAATTTCACAAACCGTGTAGAGAGAAATATATAACATGTAATTGCAAAATATGCTTGAAAAACTATATAAATTTGCGGCTGGTAAGTAACAATACATAAAACCATTCCCAACCATAAAAAAAATTCAATTACGGATTCGATAGTCCATAATTTTTCTATAATCAGAGTCATAATAAATAACGTAAGTCCCAGTATGGAATAGGGAAAGAAAATATCATCGGTGGCGATCACAACTGGAGATGCGGTTAGCAGTAATCCCAAAATCTTGTAAATGCGCACATGAGCTCCTTGAGACTATTTCTAATAATATAGCATAGTTCAAGTTCTTTTGCAAAGGTTTGAGCGTTTTTTTATTTTATGTTATAATTTTGGTAAAAATGGGAGAAAATAATGAATATAAAACTGCTGTTTATTTCCCCGAATGCTGAATTTACCTGCGAGACTAGTGCGCGAGTTTGCTATGATTCGCATGACAAACAGACAGATGAATCTTATATAAAAATGCTGCCTACTTTACTTAAAGCGGGGCATTTGTCGGTTTTCGAGCATGGTTTGGCAAGTTTTTTAATAGAGGGAATCAGTCGAGCAGCGTCGCATCAGTTGGTACGGCATCGGATGAGTTCTTTCAGCCAACGTTCGCAGCGCTATGTCAACGAAGCTGAATTTCCGTATGTTGTTCCTCCTTCAATTGCCAACAATCACGAAGCTTTCGACTTATATCAAAAATTAATGCAGAGGATTAATGAAGATTATGCGCATTTGGTTGCTTTGGGCGTTAAAAAAGAGGATGCGCGTTTTGTGCTGCCGAACGCTGTGGAAACAACATTGGTTATGACGACTAATTTTCGGCAATGGCTGCATGTGATCGATATGCGTGTATCAAAATCGGCGCAGTGGGAGATCCGTGAACTCATGATTCTCATTTGGAAAGAACTTTACTCCTATGCTCCGCATATATTCGGATTGCAATATTTTGAATCTTGGAGCAAAGATGCGCCCTTTAAGAGGGCAATTTTTGAGGAACGAATACAATGAGCCTTTTCAGTGAAAATCCTCTTCTAACCCCCCTGGCTTTAAGGATGGCTCCGCGCAATTTTACCGAGTATATGGGGCAGGAAGCACTAACAGGTAAAGGAGGTATTATTCGGTCCATGGTTGAGGAGGGAACGGTACAGTCGATGGTGTTTTATGGTCCGCCAGCATCGGGGAAGACAGGGTTAGCACGCATTATTGCCAGTAATCTTGATGCTGAATTCGTGTCAGTTAATGCTTTAACACTGAACAGTGATGATATCCGTAAAGTTCTAGCTCAAGCAGGGGCGGTTCGCAGAACTGGGGGTCGTACAGTGCTTTTTGTTGATGAAATTCATCGCTTTACTCGGCCCAAACAAGATGCATTTTTGTCGTCTCTGGAGACAGGAACAATTATTTTAATCGGCGCAACAACCGAAAATCCCTATTTTTCGCTGCAAGCAGCACTTAGATCTCGGTTACTGATTTTTGAATTTTTTCCTCTTTCTGATAACGATATGAAAAAAATTTTATCCCGTGCTCTCCATGAAGATATCATCCTGAAAGAACTCAACTTAACAATCGAGCCTGATGCTGAAGAATTTTTAATTCAGCAATCTTCGGACCCTAGAAGAATGCTAGGCATTTTGGATGCGGTTGCATCTTATAAGAAAACAGACGCTTCGGCAGTTACCAAAAAAGATATCGAAACCATACTCCAGAAAACCGATACCGTATACGGCAGTGCTGATGCTCATTATGATGTGATTTCGGCTTTCATCAAAAGCATCCGCGGTAGTGATCCTGATGCTGCACTTTATTATTTGGGTGTAATGATCGAATCGGGTGAGGATCCACGTTTTATTTTCCGTCGGCTGTTAATTTCAGCAGTTGAAGATGTCGGCATGGCTTATCCTGAAGCTGTCAGTGTCGTGCATGCTTGTGCGGAGAGCTTCGAATATGTTGGCTATCCTGAAGGAGTTCTCCATTTATCACATGCTACGCTTTTTTTGGCAGGGCTTCCCAAAAGTAATACGGTATTGTCAATTTACAAAGTCCAAAGCGATATCCGGGCCGGAAAAATGATGAAAATTCCGGAATATCTGCGCAGTGCGAGGTGTTTTATGAAGTCTTCCATTTCGGCAAATGAGCGTAAAATATCCGAGATTGCTGGTACCAACAACCAAGAAAAACATAATTATTTATATCCTCATAATTTTCCTGGACATTTTGTGCGTCAAAATTACACAGAAAAGAATGTATCCTACTATGTGCCGTCTGATCAAGGATTTGAGAAGAAAATCAAAGAGCGTTTGGAGAATCTTTGGGGTCAGTGTTTTACTTCGAAAAAACCTTATGATCCAAACAATTTTTGTTAGATGAAAATTTGAAAGAAGAGTAAAGTTTTTTTTCAACCCGCCGATGCTATAGATATCTTTTAATTTAGAAAAGGATTTCGTCATGGGCAAAATAAAATTTTTATGCATACTTTTAGTTGTGTCATCGTGTGGCCCTTCTCCCACAAAACTCTGGTTGAACGAATATGAAGCGCTTCTTAAAGAGGCGGTTCAAGTGATTACTTCCGATTCATCGTCGTCGCATGCCGAAAGAATGCGCGTCCGCATTGCCGAAAAAGAAGCAGAAATTAATGAAATTCTTCGTTCAGCCAGTATGCAGGAACAAATGTCATTTCTTTCGGACTATTATGATATGCGTGTACGATTTTTTTATGCGCTCCAGGACAACTAATATTTTAATGAACTACATTTTAAGTTAATGGTTTGATATGCCAGATTTCATCAGCATATTCCTGAATGGTCCGATCAGAAGAAAATTTTCCGCAGCTGGCAATGTTGATTAGCATCATTTTTGCCCAAAGATTCCGGTCGCGGTATAAGAGATCTATAGTTCCTTGGGCTTTGCGGTAAGCGTCAAAATCTTTCAATAAATAATAGGTATCTGCTGGATTACCGTCTACTCCATACAATAACGAATCATATAAATTACGGAATAAATTTTCATCTTCACCGATTGTAAATGTACCATTGATCAAACTGTCAAGTGTGTCTTTCAGCAGAGGGTCAGAATGATAATAATCCAACGGTTGATAATTTTGGTTGATGTTTAATTCGTGAATTTCTTCTGTAGTTGCCCCGAAAATAACACAATTTTCAGCTCCTACTTCCTCCAGAATTTCAACATTTGCCCCATCTAAAGTGCCTATTGTAATTGCGCCGTTGGCCATAAACTTCATATTTCCTGTGCCGGAAGCTTCTTTACCAGCGGTCGAAATTTGTTCACTCACATCAGCGCCAGGGAAAATCTTTTCCGCAACCGATACTCTGTAGTTCGGTACAAATACAACTTTCAATTTGCCTTGGATGCGGTTGTCCTGATTAATAACGTTTGCGATGTTGTTGATGAGCTTGATAATTGTTTTCGCTCGCCAGTAACCTGATGCTGCCTTTCCTCCGAAAATAAAAGCCCGCGGATAAATATCCATTGCCGGATTTTCCCGTAGTTGCAGATACATTGCAATAATTTGCAGAGCATTTAGAAGCTGGCGTTTGTATTCATGCATACGTTTGACCTGAACGTCAAAAATAGCATGTGGATTTAATTCAATATCAGTCCAATATTTAATGTAATTTGTTAACGTAATTTTGTTTTCCTGTTTGACACGCATCAGCTCTTCCAAAAAGGATTGATCATCAATGAATTGTTTAAGTTTTTGTAGTTCGTCAAGATTAGTTTTCCATGACTCTCCAATCTTACTGTCGATTAGTGTTGTTAATTTAGGGTTTGCTTTCACAAGCCAGCGCCGTGGCGTAATGCCGTTAGTTTTGTTTTGGAATTTTTCAGGATACAATTCGTACCAGTCTTTCAGAACTTCTCGTTCTAGAATTTGCGTGTGCAGTTTCGCAACACCGTTAACGCTGTGTGACCCGACAATCGCCAAGTGTGCCATTTTTATCTGCCCATGGTCGAGAATGCTCATGCGGCTTTGTCTGTGATGGTCGTTCGGATATTTTGTGCGCAGTTCGTCCATAAACCGGCGGTTGATTTCTTCGACAATCTGATAAATCCGAGGCAATAAGCCACGGAACAAGTTCAAATCCCAAACTTCGAGTGCTTCCGCAAGCACCGTATGATTCGTATAGGCAAAAGTTTGAGTTGTGAGCTGCCATGCAAAATCCCAGTCCAATCCTTTCCAATCCATGAATAAACGCATTAATTCCGGAATTGCTACTACTGGATGTGTGTCGTTCAGCTGAATCGCGACTTTTTCTGGGAACTTTTCCCATCCATGGTCTCCGTATTTATGGACAAATTTCGTAATAATATCCTGCAGCGATGCCGAAGTGAAAAAATACTGCTGGCGTAAACGTAATTCTTTGCCTTGATAAGAATAGTCATTAGGGTACAAAACCCGTGAAATATTTTCAGCATTATTTTGAGCAACAACAGCTTGTTCGAATTCGCCATTGTTAAAAGCAGTTAAATCAAATGGTTCCGGAGCTTGTGCTTGCCACAACCGTAGTGTATTGATGCATCCGTTTTTATAACCGATAATAGGCATATCGTACGGCACAGCAATAATGGTTTCGGCGTTATTGCGACGGAAGCCTATCCGTCCTGAATCTTCCATTACATTGTCGACACGGCCACCAAATTTTACGTAAACGGCGTCCGAATCGCGCCGTACTTCCCAAGGATCACCTTTTTTCAGCCAGTTGTCGGGAGCTTCTACTTGATAGCCGTTTTGAATTTTCTGCTCGAACATGCCGTATTTATAGCGAATGCCGTAACCATGACCTGCATAACCCATTGTTGCCAGCGAATCCAGAAAACACGCCGCAAGACGACCTAAACCTCCGTTGCCTAAAGCTGCATCGGGTTCCTGATCTTCGATAAGGTTCAAATCCAAATGCAAATCTTCTAGCATCTCAATAATACCATGCTGCAACCCAAAATTAATAATATTATTATCAAATGCCCGTCCCATTAAAAATTCTGCTGAAAAATAAAAGGCTTGTTTTGCTTCGGAAGCAGCAATTTTATTTTTTGTATTGGTCCAATCAACCGCTATGTAGGCCATTATGGCTTCACTGACAGCTTGATAAATATCTTCAGATGTGGCTTCTTCAGGTGTTTTGCCAGTACGTTCTTTTATGTTAGTGAGCACGGCTTCTTTGAATACGTTTTTGTCGAAAGGAATGTGCATATTTTTCTCCTTCTTCACCCGAACTGGGGACTATCTTAGTTTAGTATAATCTTTAATGAGCCATTTGTCAAAAACGGAAGCCTTTTTTGGGCAAAAACCAAAACTTTATCTGAATAATGCCGATAATTTCGATGGGAATAATTTTAGATCATGAGGCGTTATTGTGAGAATTAACCGTTTATTGATTCGGGAAAGCGGACCGTTGCGGAATGTCGATATTTATTTCAAGCCGGTGACTCTAATCATCGGCGACAACGACAGAGGCAAAACGACAATCATTAACTGGTTGGGGCATGGCTTGTTCGAAAAACCTCATCCTCTGCCAAATGGAGAAACATGGTCGGATAACATCGGAACGGATAGTTTGGTGCAAATGCAAGTTAGCCGTTTTGATAATATTTATGATCCGAGGCGTTTGAAGAATCTTCTTTTTGTAAGGGAAGGGGAATTGTCCCCAAAACAGCACAATCCTGAGCAAGCTCTTAAGTTTTGGGACAACGAGGTTAGAGCTTTGATTTATGGTCAAGACGACATTTCTGGACAGTTGCAACATAATTTTCTCAAAGCAATGGGCGTAGGTCGTTCTGGTAAGCACGCTTGGTTGAACGCATTTCATGACAAGCTGCTGAGGTTTAAGGATGCGCTCGAAGACATTCTTCCCGAAACTCAGGAACTTTATCACAAGGAAAATCAAATCAATCAACTGAATGCTTCTTTGGGCGCCGTAGATGAACAAGAAAATTATATGCGTTCTCAGGAAGATGTTTATTATTTAATGGACAAGCTGGATCTCGGGAAAAAATATATTGATTTGATGAATCAAAAAAAAGAGTTGGAGCAGCACCAGGATGATGCGTTTTCAGATAAATCTTTAGGTGAGCTTATGATTCAAAAGAGTGCTCGGCTTGAGAAGACTGAAGATGCATTAAAAGCACTTAAACGCGAAATAAATCGACTCAAAAACAAAGAACAACATTTCGAACATGAACAGTTGAGCAAATATGGTTATAGTTTAGCGCGGAACCTTATAAATTTAATGATTGGTGTTATTCTTGTGGTCGCGGGCTTGTATCTGGCGTTCAAGTCTATTCGTCATATAGGAATGACACCTATGAAAATTAGTGCACTTGTTGTTTTTATATCGGGATTGTTTTTTGTTCTTAAAACATTTTATTTTGAGATGATGAATGCTTGGGGTATAGAGTTCTTGGCCGATGACACACGCCTCCGCAAGTTTGAAAAGCTGCTTGGTAAAAAGCAGTGTGAATACGAAAAACTAGAGCAGAAATACTTCGAGCAGCGTGATGAATACCGAGATATTATGGCAGAAGTCCGCCGCAGTAAAGGCAAGCAATTATTTGAGACGCGTGAGAATCAGAGAACAAGAATTGTCCGGACATTGGAAAATGTGCGTGATACGGTGTTTAAGGTATTTGGTTTCGATCAACCGCGTGATGTTCTGGCTGAAATTAACAATATCCGCGATTATCTAAACAACAATAATGTTGATTTTGATTATATGGATCTTTACCGAGTTCGCCGCCAAAAAAATGATATTGTTCATCAAAAATCTCAGCAAGCCAAAGATTATGAAAAAATGAAGAATAATATTTTCGGTACGTTGAAACCGATTCTTGATGAGCTCAAAGATAGCGGATATCCGGATGCTGTCAAACGTTTCTATCCAGAAGTTTCGGAATGGCATATCCGCGAGATCCAAGATATTTTTGATCTACGGGAGAAAATAGATCCTGTTGTTGATCGGGTCGCGAAAGATCGGCATTATGCTGAAATATTGGTTGATTTATGTGGTGATTTGAGTAAAAAAACGGAAACTCTTCTTGAAAAAACCCTACAAAATCCATTTTTTGAATATATTGTTCAATATACATTTGGCGGAAAATATAAAACCTTTGTTGCAGCATTGGAAGATAAGCATATTCGAATTTTTGCTGTGGATGGGCACGGAAATACATTTTCTCTCGAAACCTTAGGTGCAGGTGCAAGTATGCAGTTTTGGATGATTTTGAAGTGGTCTCTAGCAAAAGAACTTCTTGGCAGAGAGGATGGAATTATTGTGTTGGATGATCCATTTTCTTATTTCGACGCGCTACGAAGTAAAAATCTTATCGATGTATTGAAAGCCTTTGTTCAAGAGGGCTGGCAAGTTGTCTGCACCATGCAGGATAATAAACTCCTATATGACTATTTTGAAAGCTTGTTCGGGCCATATTTGGAAGCTACTAACTTAAATCGTGACTATTATTAAAGGCTATGTTATAATGAAAAAAACCGTGCAAGGAGCATGTATGAAAAATTTTTTATCCGCGCTGCTGCTTTTATGGGCGGGTATTTTGCATTCTCAGGAGAAATCGGTGCTTTCTCAGCAAGAGATAGAAGATATCTATTCCCAAGCTGTCAATTATTATTACGATAATGATATTGCTCAAGCCAGGTTTTTGTTAGAAACGCTCGTTTTGGAAGGCGCCGATAACGAATATTTAGCATTATTTTTGATGCAGATTTATCAGGCTTACATCCAGATTCTTAGTTATAATTCAAATCCTGAAAATCAGGAAGTAGTCCTTAATTCTTACAAAGGAATCCGCGATAATATTTTGATTTTGGCCGAGAAATATCCCGACTCCGCACAGATCACAGATACTGGCCTTTCTATCGCTTGGCAAGTGAGGGATGCTGAATTGGGTATGAAGTTGGCCGAGAATACATTGAAATACAATCCCAATCACACAATGGCTAATTATATTTTGGGATATCTTGCGCTTTCTGCTGCAAATTATGAAGAAGCAATTCCTTATTTCGAAAAATTGTCACTTATCAATGGGCCTTCACGAAATGAAACTTATATCTATCAGAGTTTGATCCATCTTGGCGACATTTATTCGGCACAGAACAGTTCCTCTTCGAAGCAAAAAGCATTACGTTATTTTACTTTAGCATATAATTTAAGCCAAGAATTTATTGAAATTCCTTACGATATGCTTCTAAACGCGAAAATCGGTATTTTGCACGCATATTTTCTTAATTTTTCGAAAGCATTGACGTTTTTTGAAAAAATCCCAGTCGAGCTGATGCAACAGGATTTATTGGATATCTATTTGGGATCGTTACTGATGTCGGGAGATAAAAATTCCGTAAAAACTTTGGATCTTTATCTTTCGCAAAATACGGATCTTTCACCTTATGCATATCTGCTTCGTGACTTCCGACGCGGTAAAACCCAGCATGCACTCCAAAGTATCACTAACAATTCAGATTTTAGTGTTAGCAGTGATTTTCCCTGGATGTTGGACAGCCTTCACTACGAACTGTTACATCGTTTTCAGATGCGGGACGCTATGAAATCCGTAGCTCTTAAAGCAGGTACGGATGCCTATTGTGTCGGCAAAAAAGGACTGGCAAAACACTACCTTAAGCTTGATGATTTTCCCTATACCAATGGTGTACTGCTGTATATGCTGGGTGACATCGAAGATTCCCTAAATAATCAAACATCGGCTCTTAAGTACTACGAACAGGGATTGAAGTATGATGATTTTCGGGAGGGGTTGTTGTATGCTGTGGTTCAACTTGAGTTTGGCAGAAGAAATTTCTCTGAAGCCCGACGTCTGTTGACGCAGTATAAACTTTATCCGCAAGAAATTTTTACTCTAAAAAAAGATCAAATTGCTCAGCTGAGCGATGAAGAAAAACAACAAATAAAAATTATGAGTATTCTCTATGCCCAACTTTTGCTTGCTGAGGACTCCAATAACGACATGCAGGCACAGCAATATATTGCTGTGCTGCGGCAGCTTGAAAGCGATCCTATCCGTTTTGCTAATATTACGGCGGGCTTGTATGTTGATGCAATACATATATCACAAGGAAATTGCCGTGAATATCTTGCAAAAGCGCGACAATATTTGGAATCTGTTTTGGAGACACATCCTGACAGCCTTGATACACAAAATTTTCTTGCATATACGTATGCACTTCAAAAAGAATTCGTCCCGCAAACCGATGCCGATCTTGATAAAGCCTTGTCTCTGATCGAAAATACAGTAGCTGAAAAGGATAATATTGCTTATCTTGATACGTGGGCATGGGTGCATTTTATGAAAGGAGATGCCGGCGAAGCCCAAGGTATTTTTACGCTTGTTGAAAACGAGCTTGATATGATGCCTTTTCAAACAAAAGAATTAACAGAAATTTACGCTCATCTTGCCAAGTTTTACCTTGATCAAGGCAATATCAAAAAAGCGAAACAATTTCTCCGGATTGGAATGAAACTTAATCGGAATAATAGGGCTCTATTGGAGTTAGAGGCTGCTGTAAAACGCAGGTAGCAGATATGCGTTCATCGAGTGTGGAGGAATGTTCTGAAAAACGCCACAAAAAAAACTTGGTTTCTCTGGATTTTTCGGTTGTTTATGTTCTATATTTTTGTGTTAGGTGCGTTAAATATTGCATTCACGGTATTTCGACCTCAGATTGAACGCGCTGTCAAGCAAGCTCTTGATGCAGAATATGTTTCTTTGGGTCATATTTCCAATTTTCCGTTTATTTTTGCTAGCATTGGGCATATTCGTATTATTGTTAATGATGAAATTTCTCTGAATGTTAAAGGAATTTATTTTCGTTACCGGTTATGGAGTTTATTCACGGGCGATTTTGATCAGTTTGTTGCGAGTTTTGTGGTTGATACGCTTGATTTTCAATTTCATAACAAAGCTTTTGACGAATATCTCGAACATCTTCAGCAGCGTTACAATAAAAACAAAACTAAAGAAAATTTTGCCAACTCTTTCTATAAAAAAATAAATTTCGATATCAAAAAAATGTACTTCCACTTGCATGTGAAGCAGTTAGGTATGACAGTGAGGATGTTGCAGCAATTCCGGCATTTTGTGGATGCCAATGAAGTCAATATTCTTTTCGAACGCAATGCAGTCAATTGGAAAGCTGATTTGGGTGTACGTTCGGTATGGAGCAATCAAGTACATTTGGCGACGCTTGCTTTCAAAGCAAAGGGTCAATTGAGTAACTTTAATGCTCCTCAAGGCGGTTTGGATGTAGCTCTGCATAGCTTGAACGCTGGTGGAATTCCTATCATCACTGATACAATAGGGCTTGCGTTCACGATCAATGGTAGAGATGTGCTTTTTGATACTATTTCCCAAAGCAGCAATTCTTTGGGTTTTGTTTTGGAGGGGAATCAGGATCAATTTGAGCTGGCGATCAACCGCAGTTTCCGGATCAATTATGCTGATTATGAAGAATATGAAATGCTCGATTATGCATTTAAGCCGGGTATTTGGAATTTTGGGTTAACTGTTAAAAAAAACCATAACTGGTATACAGCTGTGAAATTTTGGTCGGAGCAGCATCCTAATTACGGTCTGGATTTGGAAATTCTACCTTTGGGCAGCGAGAAATATCATGCTTTAGTTAATCTTAATACTCATTTTTTTGGCGGCATTCTCGGCGATTTGTTACTTGAAAATAGACGTGGATTGCTTCCTCTTCCTACAGGGACTTTGCAGTTGGATAATGTGCGTTTTATTCTTCCGGGGCTGGTGTTTTCTGCTGATGCAAAAACAGTCGCTTTACCTGGCCAGAATGTTCTGGATATTACAGCATACAATGTCCGCATGAACAACGGTCTGATCGGCAATACCAGAGCACGTTTTCATATTGATGGCTCAAGACTGAAAATAGAACCGCTTCGTTTTTCGAATGATGTGGATGTTCATGTTGATCTTGATGAGTATGTGTATGTCTATCTCAAAGCCTATTCCGTAAATGGAGATTTTTTGAAGGAAAATACAAAATTAGCTATTTTTGGGCTGGATAAATCAATGTATCGCGGTGAAGTTTTCATCGACAAAAAAGATCGTTATTCAAATCCCGAAGTCCGCGGGCAAATGACAGGTTTTTTAGATGGAGAAAGGCAAATCGATGTGTCGCTTACGTTTAAAGATAATAAGATAGATGTTCCGCGTTTGTATTTTGTTTCGCAAAACCTCCTGCTTAATGGTGCTGTTAACATTAGAAGTGATCGTACCAATACATACATAGATATAGCAGCTGCAGGCGAGTTCGGTATGAAAGGCAAAATTCCTATCAGTGTTGATGTGCTGGTGAATAAATATAAGACTTCTGTTTCTGGTTTGGCGGACGGACAAGTTCCGATTATATCGGATACAGAAGGAAATTTGACTACATTGGTTTTGGATTTCAAAAAATATCCTCTGCGTAAATTGGGTGTTAATGGCAATGCTTCAGGAATTTTGGAGTTTAATTTCACACCGCAAGGATGGGAAAAATTTGCATTTCATTCGGGAAGTTGGGAATTGGGCGGACGTGTTGTTGTTTTGGATTTTGATGCACAGGGAACAAATGGAATTTTGAATTTCAGCCGTTTTAGTTTAGGTTTGGATTCCGAAATCCTTAAGGGGCATGGTTATTTTAAGGTTGCCGAAAATGGCGGCTTAGGGGCTGCTGTTCGTTTTGAACGGGGTGGTAGTTTGCAATTTATGACTGGTTCATATACTTTCAAAGCCCGCTTTGACGTACGCAAATTTCTTATTGAAGATCTTTTGACAATTCCTGTACTTCAACCATTGTCTGGACTTCAAAATCGCAATACTGAATTGATATGGGCTGATCTCAAATTAAATATAGGTGGTGTATGGAATAATCCTGATTTTTGTGGTTCTGTCAATCTCGAAAGCACTCAAGAAAGGGAAGCATTTCAGTTTGTTGTGCAGAATTTCTCGAAAAAAGAAAATTTTCTTTCTGTAACAAATCTTCGTTTACGGCATGCAGTGCTTAATCTTGACAGTGATATTTCTTTCCGCAAGGAAACTCAAGGGTTTAATTTAGATATTGTCGGAGCTCTGGCGGTCGGAAATGCCATTAAAACGGAACTTAAAATAGCTTATCAAAAAAATTATGCTAATTCAATACTAGTTTATAAGATACCTAATTTGTACTTTTTATCGCGCGCTCCTATTGAGGTTTCTGGGAAAGTGTTGGAACACAATAATCAATATATTTTTATTTCCGACCACCATAAATATGGGCTTTCTGGGGTGTTGGGGCTTGATGCTGGGCAGATTTTTTGGAATGCTAGCTTTCTGACAGATGCCATAAAACTTCAATCCGAAGGCCGTGAAGCCAATAATGCTATTACTGCTGTTTTAGACGGTGCCGTGCAGCTTGATAAATTAAAGCTGAGTGGCGATATTCGGCGTTTGAAAGGAAATGCTGGGTTTCATATTTTGACCCGTGGCTCATCGGACAATCCTATTTTTGACGGGAATTTGTCGTTCTCCAACATAGAAATGCAACTTCGTTCACTGCGGAATCGGGTACTGATTCCAAATAATCATAAAATTCTGATTGAAAGCAATAAAGTATTGTTTCCGAGGATTCCCATTATTTCTCGGAATTCGGGACAATTTGTGTTGGATGGTTTTTTTGATATCCGTGATAAAGCTATCGAAAGTATCGACTTGAAATTCTTTGCTGATCCCTTGGTAGAAAACAACTTAAGTATGCTTGTCTGGAAACTTAATGTTCCATTTATTACGTTTAACGGGCGTACTATTATTGATCATATCAATATCAGCGGTCCTGCTAATGAGTTATTATTATCTTCACGGCTTACCACAGAAAATGTCAATATGCGATTGGAGTTGGGAGATATACTTTCTGAACGATCGTCAAGTGGCATACAATTTTCTCCGTTCGTTGAGCTTATGGAAAGCTTGAATATCGATATTGACTTTACTCTCGGAAAAGGTACGCGATTTCTCAATCAGCTGTTTGACTTATACTTCGAGCCTGATAAATTGATAAAAATTCAAGGAAATGTCAGCGATAATACAATAGCCGTGCATGGTGATGTGGATATTATCCGCGGTACGATCAACTACCTCAATAAAGAATTAAAAATCGATAAAGGAAATCTTGCATTTTCCGGAGAGCCAGGTGATGTATTTCCTATGCTGCGCGTAAGTGCTATGTCTTCCGAACGTGATGCTCAAAACAATCAGATCGATATTTATGTCGATTTTGATGGTAAACTTCCTAATTTGGAATTAGCTAATATTAGTTCGGTACCGTCGCGTTCACGTTCGGAATTATTTGGGCTTTTAGGATTAGGGAGTGTTCAAGCTCGTGATGCGGCTAGTGTGCGTATTAGTGATTCTGGTAATATTGTTGCTAGCGGAGTGGGGGTTGCGGAAAATGCGTTCTTTACATCTCCTCTTTCGCGGCGGATTCGACAGGTTGTGCCTATCGACAATTTGCAAGTGAAAACCGATGTGCTTGGAAATTTAACACGTTCGTTTGCGTTGGGGCAACCTGCTACAGGAATTAGCGTATTCCACGGCTCGGAACTAGAATTGGGACAATATTTACCATCGATTTCTGGGCTCCAGCTGAAGTATAATCTTCGTTTTGAATCTCCTGAAAATTCTAGCCTTGATACTAGTCAGATTCTCAATCAAATCCACAAAATCGGCTTAGGTTGGGATTATCCCGTCCGAAATGTCGGTCAGTTCGGGCTTGGTGTTAACGCTGCTGTTAATGCTAAGCAAGAAGGTACTGAAACCGAAGCTATTTTTGAAGGTTCTTTCCGACGCAGATTTTAAGAAAGATTGCTATTTCTCTGCAGATTTTGTATACTATATTCTGTTAAATTACTCTAATAATTTATACTCGAAGTTGTTTTTTCGAAATAAACAGATTACGGAGTATTATGTTGTCTATTATGAAATTAAAAAAGAAATTGCTATTAATTCTAACCTTTTTTACAACGGCGGTTTATTCTCAAAGTCTTAATAATATTATCTCGGAAATTCGTTTTCAAGGGTTAAAAGTTACTTCGCAGAACGATGCGTTATCTGTTGTTGAGCTGCGTCCTGGTGATACATTTACTCAACGCGATATTAACTTTGCTATTAAAAATCTTAACGCAATGCAGCGATTTCAGTCGGTTCAAGCCAGCTTGTCTAATACACCTACCGGAGTTATTGTTACGTTTACCGTCGTAGAGGAAGCACTTGTAGATCGGATAATATATCAAGGGGTATCTGGGCTTAAAGCAGACAAGCTCAAAAAGGAAATTGATTTCAAAGAAGGTACGGCCTTCCGTGAAGCAAAAGCTCGAGCAGCTGTATACCGTATTAAAGAATATTATCGAAAAGAAGGTTTTCTTGAAGCCCAAGTAAGTTATCGTCTAGTGCCTATTAAGCAATTGCCTGGTCAGTTTGATCTTATTTTCGAGATTTCAGAAGGTCTGAAAATAGTAGTACGCGATATTATTTTTGTTGGTGCGAACAAAATCAAACCCAAAAAACTTGAAGGTGTCATGCAAACTAAGAAAAAAATGTGGATTTTTCGGAATGGTGTCATTAAAGAAGATGAATTTCTTGCTGACCGCGATCGGATTATCGGCTATTACAAAAAATTTGGTTATCTAGATGCTCAGATTACAAATTTTTCTTGGGATATTGAAGATATTGTTTCTACCAACAAACAAGGTCAGGTTTCTAAGGTTACACGAGGTATTGTTTTGCGTATTCATATTTCCGAAGGTTCTCAGTATAAAGTAGGGACTTTTGCATTTGAAGGGCATAATATTTTTGGGATCAATGAGTTCAGAGATTTTGTTGCTCTCAAACACGGAGATATTTACGACCAGGAAAAAGTCGAAAAAATCCGCTCTGATATCTATAAAAAATATTCTGACCGTGGGTATCTTTTTGCGAATATTTCGGCAGTCCAAGAAAAAAGAGCTGATAATGTTGTTGATACGATTTTTGTTATCTATGAAGGATCACGTGCACATATCCAGAATATTAATGTACGTGGCAACACTAAAACATTACCTGGTGTTATCAAACGTTATATACAGGTGAAAGAAGGTGAACTTTATGTTAATCGTAAGTTGGAACAAAGTTATAACCGATTAATGCAGACTCAATTTTTCTCAGATGTTCGTATTCAGCCATCGCCAGGCACGGTGGACGGTTTGGTGGACATTGATTTTGTTGTTACAGAGGCTCAAACTGGAATGATAGAGTTTCTTCTTGGCTACGGAACCGTCAGTGGTTTCAGTGGTGGTATCAAATTGTCTGAAAAAAATCTTGGAGGGCGTGGATTTCAATTAGCATTGCGTGCTGAATATGGTCAATATCGCCAGTTAGGAGAGGTCACGTTTACAGAGCCAGCTCTTTTGAATTCTCCTGTATCATTGAGTGTGATATTAGGGGTGTTTAATAATATTTACATTGATATGCCTACCGATGAAGATAGAAACGGTATAATTGACGGTACAGACTTGAATTGGCAGAAAAATCCTGATAAAACTTTAGTAAGTTTCAGTTCTTCAAAACAATACACTAGGCTTAGTTTCCGTGCTGGATTGGCTTTTGGGATCCAATTTGGAGTCTACTGGAACGCTAATTTAGGTTATGAGCTGAATATCTTCAAAGATTATAATGCTAATTTCTCTAATCCTTTGAAATATGATGGTCAGTGGAAAATTGATAACAACTTGATTGATTCACTTGCTTTTGGGTGGACAATTCAGAATAGTATCTATACAACACTACGTTTTAACAATACAGATGGTGGTCTTTGGCCGACACGTGGCTTAAATACAGCATTATTTTTCTCATTTTCCGGCGGAGCTTTGGGAGGAGATATCGACTTTATTAACATGACCTTTAGTGCCGACTACTATTGGCGTCCATTTTGGCAGATGACATTTGCATTCCATTATGATATGGGCTTTTTGTTCCCTCAGATCGGGCAGAAATTTTCTTATAGAGATGCCAATTTAATGAGTTTCGATGGCGTATATAGAATGCGTGGCTGGCTCAATTATGTTGCACGCGGTGAAGCAACATCCTACTTTTCCATAGAAGCCCGTATTCCTATCTGGAATTTTATCGGTGCTGTAGTATTTTGGGATTATGGTGCTATTTTTGCTAATTATACAGATTTTACTTGGAATCAATCACCTTATATTATGAGTTTTGGTTTAGGTTTGGCATTGAATATTCCTATTTTACCGGTTCGTTTGTATGTTGCGCGTCCTGTAGAATGGGATAAAAATCAAGGTGGTTTCCAACTTGCAGGCTCTCGTGATTTTTGGAAATCTTGGGAATTCGTTTTCTCAATTCAGGGATTATTTTAGAGTTAATAGAAAAGAGCCTTTTAAAAGGCTCTTTTCTATTAACGAAGTAATGATAAAACTAATTGTGGTTGTTGATTGGCTTGTGCGAGCATTGCATTGGCGGCTTGCATCATTACCTGATTTCGAGCGTGAGCACTTGATTCTCTTGCCATGTCTGTGTCGCGAATGCGTGACTCAGATGCTTGCAGATTTTCATATCCTGTCATGATAGAACGTGAAGCCGACTCAAGTCGATTTTGATAAGCACCAAGATCAGCACGTTGAGCATTTACTTTTCTTAATGCTTGATCCAACAACCCGATAACCGAGTTAGCTGAGTTCTGCGTGCTCAAAGAAATAAAAGATGCTGTTTCCGGTGCTCCTACAGGAGACTTCAAACCTAATGCTTGAGAGTTCATTGTACCAATATAAGCTCTTTCACGTTCATCCATATTAGCACCCATATGGAACCACATGGAAGCTTGAGGTTCTGCTTCAGCGGTTGGCTTCGCAAAAAGCCCTGAAAGTATTTTCATACCATTGAACTGAGCTTGTGATGCGATTCTATCCAATTCGTCGACCATTTGTGAAACCTCTACTTGGATGTATCCCCTGTCTTCATCGGTGTAAATACCGTTAGCTGACTGAATTGCTAATTCCCGGATACGCTGTAAAATATTAGTGGTTTCTGCAAGATATCCTTCTGTAGTTTGAATGAATGAAATACCGTCTAAAACGTTTTGATTAGCCCGGTTCAAACCGCGGATCTGAGTGCGCATTTTCTCGGAAACCGCTAATCCTGATGCATCATCTCCAGCGCGATTAATCCGCATGCCAGAAGATAATTTTTCCATCGTTTTGGCGTTTTCTACGCCTTGATTAAACAACTGGCGATTACCAAAAATCGCGTTTATGTTGTGATTGATAATCATACACATCCTCCGTGATGTAATAATTTATTTAATATGATACTTCCGTGTATCTAAATTTATTTTCGGTTGTCTCTTTAGAAAGTTTAGTTTTTTTTTAAAAAGAATTTGTTTATATTGTGAATGCCTGATATTTTGTAAGAAAAATAACTTTCGATTTGGTGTTTATGTAAGAAACTGTTGAAGAAGAACTGGATGTTAGGATTTCAGATATTTTTGAAACTTCTCTTGTTGTAATTTTGAGAGAATGAATGTTAATAAAATTGTATATCCAATCAGGATTAGTTTTGCTGTATTCTCTTAAAATCCATCCTATAGCTTTTTGAACGAAGAATTCGTTATAATTTTTATTGTCTAAGATCACATGTGATAATAAATTAGTATTTGTATTCTCTTTCCAGCGCAATTGCACAATAATTGCTATTCTCTTATACCAAAATAGTTCCTCATGATTCCAATATAAGAGTGTTCCTTCCAAAAATTCCTGATGTATTCTCGTCCATAATGAAAAAGGTTTTTGTATTTTATCTACGCTGTCCCACCATGGAGATATTTCTATTAATCCGGATAATTCTTTTATTTCTTCGTATGAAAATTTCCGATAATTATGAATTATTAGATCGATAGCTGTATATAGTTCTTCTCAATATTCTCCATAGGCTGGTTCAAATATAATCGAAATCAATGTATTTGTAGTTATTGTTTTACTTTCTTTGAAAATAGGTTTTAAAATCTCATTTCGTATGATTGGAACTCCATAAAACTTAAACTGCTGTCTCATATAGTTATAATTCCATAATACTGTTTCTGGATCTTCATGTTTTATTAATAACTCTTTGATTTTTTACCATTATTAGTCTTTCTAAGACAGTTTAACTTTCAATAGTTTTTTCATTAACTCATTATTTATATGGGTTATACAGTTTTTTATAAGTGTTTATCTCAGTTTTATTGTATACCGTAAACAAAATAAATTCAAGATCAGCTGTTTTATTCTATTGTAAGAATGAAGAATTAGGGATTGGATTTGGGTAGAGAATACTGCTAGTTTGAGTCTCATCAATATTGGGGACGGTGCGGTATAGGTATAATATTTAATGTAGAGGTGTTTTGTGCATTGGTTATTTCTGTGCAGTGGGATTCGTTTTATATTCGGCTTCTATTAGTTTTTATTGGAAGCTGTCAAGGTTACTCCGTAATGATGAGGCATTTTTAACTCACAGCAAGGTTTCGAATTCTGTCAGTACGGAATATATAGTGTAGACTCTATTTGTTACTCTCACATAAAAGAGCCGCCGGAATTAATAACGAAATTTGTATCAGTAACTTGACTTCTACAAATATGATGGAGTCCTGGTGTTTTTTGGAAAAAGCGTGGGGATGTATTTGGAACAGTCAATCAAGAAATTTAAAATAGATGCAGAATCTTAAAATGAGTGGAGGAGATATCATTGTTGCGGATATCTTTGTTATTCAAGAGTTTGGTAAAGAGCAGAATGCTCAGTTAGACAAAAATATGAGTTGATAAAAATACTTCAAGAGAAAATCA
>NZ_FOKY01000004.1 GCF_900112165.1 Brevinema andersonii | reverse complement strand
CAGGCCTGGGCATCAATGTGGGAACAATGGGCAAGGATTTAACCGTCGGCGTAACGGTGCATAATTTTATTGAAAACAAATGGCTCTTAAACCTTTATGGGAGCTGGGATTATCGATTTTTCGGGTACCAAAGTTGGAAGCACACAGGAAGTGTCGGTATCGGATTTGGCAAGATTAAAAGCCTCGTCAACCTCAAAAAACCCATTTATTTCAACAAAGAAAAGAAAAAGTATTTCAAAAGCCTTGGCATCGGTTCAACCCTCGACATAGAACAAAAATTTTCCAAAGATGCTTACATAGGTGGCCGTTACGGGGATACCCTCTGGGGCCAGCTCAACAGAAATATGTTAGGATTAAGTCTCGGAATCGACCACACAAGAATTATAGGATCAGGAATGTATGGGAAAGTCCATTATTCTTTTCTCTTCGGAAAATAAATTTTAAATATAGCTCCCTAAAATGGGAGCTGTTATATTTTAAGAGAGAAAACTGGATGACCCCCAAACACACACTTTGGCCAGATAGGATACTAATAGCTATAACTACATTACTTTTTTCTATATCTTTTAGTATCATGAAAAACAATTTACATATATTCTGTATAATCCAACTTTCTTTTCTTCTCTACCTGATACTATACACGATTTTATATCCTTTTTCCCACTGTTCCAACATAACAGTCAACAAGCTTGGTAGATCTTGAACTCTGCATCAAAATTAATCGCCATATTGCCCTGTACTTTACAATAGGCAGTGAAAATAGAATTTTGGTGCCCAAAATTCCGGGAAAACTTAAAAATTCGAACTCGTGAATCACATTGTGCTATTTCTGATAAAATACTTAAGGTTTTATCTACACTACAGTTATCTGTATATACAAATTCTACATCATATCTATCTGCTATTTCCAAAGCAATTTTACTTAATTCTTCATAATGAGTCCTGACAATTTCTTCTTTATGATAAACCGGACAAACTATTGATATTAAAGGTTTCATTGTCTTTTTCCATGATAGTAAATTGCCATAGCGTAATAGCAGCTGGTTCCCACAATAAGCAAAGTTAAAAGCATAATAGGCATACTAGAAATTTCAAAATGACCGTATAAATAAGGATTCAGCATAAACATAAAAGCAAGCCATACACTATAAATGATTAAAGGACTTAGTGCTATTATATTAAGAACTCGGCTTTCCGAAAGTTTCTGCCATTGAAATAAAAATAATATGATAAAAATCAAAAAAAGATTTAAATTATTTAGAGTTCCCAAAAACCATAATATTTGTACTGGAGGAAACAATAAATAACATGAATAGTCCCTAAAAAACGATGACAAAAGATAATGAGGCATCCATCCTGGATATAACATATAATTTTCTACAATGTAATAAAAATTCTTTAAAAACATCTTAGGAGAATGATAAACATTATAATCTTCTAAATTACCACCTTCTTTTCTTAATATTGCTACGGACATAGACAAAGTAGAATTTTTACTTCGCTCGGCAATGTTAAAGTAATTCTCCAATTGTTTTTGATAAATATAGTATTTTTCATCATACTCTGCTGACCGAGATCCTAATTGTGGTAGCATTTGCTTGGCTTCGTTCCATTCGGATATATGAATCAAAACAAATACAAAAAGTACTGATATAGCCAATATGAAATAACGGGATAGCAGTTGACGGGCATACAACATTAAGCTATTTTTTGATTTTATATGATTATAAATATAAAAAATATCTTGGAAAAGGATCATTGTTAAGATGACAGGCAAGGGTATAAATATAAAATATATAGGTCCTATAAAGAAAAAAGTATAGTAAGCAGCCCCAAAAATCCGGCAAAAATCAACGCTTTTTTTACTTTTGATATTCTCCCAATTGAATATAAGGATAAAAATATAGAATATAAGCTGGCAGAAACCCATTAATAGTAAACGCATGAACCCAGATAATACTGTGACGATGAGTACCAGGGAAAAATAATACAACAAGAGCAATAATCCAAGCAAAAACAAGATTAAACCTAACTGCAACAGCAAACATCAACAAAGACCATGAAACTCCATGAATAAAAATTTTAAATTGATGAAGACGTGTCATTCGCTGAGAAAGTTCTATTTTTTGTTGATCGGTTAATACATAGTTATCCGGGGGGGGGGGGGGGGATAGAACTGTATAGATAAGATTAGCAATATTATTATATGCCGTAGCATATAAACCTACCATATTTTTCACTTCTTCATTAGTAGGTATAAATTTATTATTAGATACTATTTCATCTCTAAAATCAACTAAGCCACGACCTCCAGCAAAATTATAAGATCCATTTTCTTTTTTAATATCACGGCCTGTAGTAATTGCCTGATATACGGAAGCAATAAAATGGGCATCCGTATAAAAGTCGTAATTATGAAGGTACAAAGAATCTGCACTAACAACATTATAAAAATTTTGAAGATTAATATGATCAAATTTTGACAGATTAAAAATGGCTTCATTAAAATAAGCGCTCCCTTGAACAAATTGATCCGGATGATGAGCACGTCCTGTTACTTCTTTTAATAATACAGGCAGCTGATAAAAATTTAAGAGTGTATAAATCAACAAAAACAGTAAACAATGAAACCAATATTTTTTTTGCATGCCTTGCCCCTGATAATAATATCAACCATTATATACTATGTCCTAAAATAAAGCAATTATTCATTGGATCTTTGCGACTTACGGGTATTGCAAAATTATAAAAAATACTTTATAATAAAAAAATTGCTAAGGATCTATCATGCAACAAAGACAACAATTCTATCTTGATGCTATTATTTTCACGATTTTATGTTTAATAATGATGATCGGCATCATCCCTCAAATACAAAAAGGACCTAATGCTATTCCTGTTGCTAATGAATATTTTGATGTTACCTCGCTATATTTCAACGAATATTATTTAAAAAATCCTCAAAAAACATCATTTTACCAAGCCTCTAATAACTATCTTCATCAAGGGAAAGTTGCTTTAAATTTTGCAGACTTATATGCATCACGTTTTGATACTGCTACATATAATCACACAATGAGTCCTATTTACCGCGCTGTCAAAACAGGCAAGCATCTTTCAAATATGGGATATAATGAAGCTGGTTACTGGGGTGAAGAAGCCTGTAAAGTCACTAAAAATAGAAAAATTATTACTAATCTAGATTATAAATCCCACTATTTTTCTGTAGCAAATAACAGTGCAGAAATAATCTACACGCTAATTCCAGAAAAACTCAAGCATATCAGTAACTCAAATGAAGAAATAGAATTAGCAGAATTCATTACCAAACTTAATTATTTTTCAGGATTCTTTTTAATCATAGGATACATTTTATTTTATATAGCTGTATACAAACGTTTAGGTAGAATTACTGCTTTATTCACAGGAGCCGCTATTACTTAATCCTCAACCTTTCTTTTTGACGCTTATTCCCAATCATTCAACTGTTTTTTCTCTGTATTTCTTTGCATATATTATCTACTTTTATATTCCTATCAGTAAAAATTTCACGTGGAAAAATTTTGGTTTTTATTCATTAGGTTTTATTATTATGAATGTATTATTTATAAAAGATAATATACAATTTCCCCTTATTTTCACATGGGCATTATCGATAGGATTAATGTTTTACATAAATATCGTCAATGCAGTCAAAAAATCCGATTCACAGCTTTCTTTCTTTCTTTGATTAGGACTCTTAAACCCAGCATTTTACGTTTGGCAATTTTGGGATTATTATCTCTATTTTCAATTATTCCATTCTACCTGACAGAAATGAAACAAGCAGAATTATGGTCAGGAATTACGCCTCCATCAAACTTCAAACGGTTGCTTAGTACATCTAATACCGCAGGATTAGAATTTAAAACCATTTTCATAAGAACCATAGGTAAAATTTATCGTCTTTTTCAATTTAATCACCTAACACCTTGGCTATGGATAGAATATTATTTCCCACATATAGAAAATAATATTAAAACTTCGAAAATAACCAGACAAATGATTGAAGTGTTTTTATTTATTCCGTTGTATATTCTAATTTTAATGTCTTCTATTTATTGGGTAATAATAGGGAGAAAAATGAATTTCAATTCTGAATTTTACCATACCTTAAAAAATATTATTATTGGAGTTAGTATATATATTATTTGGTTTCTAGGGTTTCATTTTCTATTTCCGCGACCAGCATTAATACATTATCACATCCATGGTGGCACTTTAACGTTTATCAACACGTTAATTTTGTTTATTTCTACAGGATATATCACACAAAAATATAAAACTGCATTGTTGTAAAAATAAATCAAATATTTTAGTTTATTTTTCATGTTTCTCGAGTTATTTAACAATGTCAAAACAAACATTTTAACAAATAACAAACTATTTTTTGATCAATTCATAAGAATTAATTTCAATTTATATATTATATACAGCAAAAAAGCAAACATAGGTATCTTCTATATTTGCTCGTCTCTTGAAGCTCCAGTGGGCTTACCCAGAACAGGGATCGAACCTGCACGACCTAAACGGCCACTAGCCCCTCAAGCTAGCGTGTCTACCAATTCCACCACCTGGGCATTAATATAAAATTATACATTAAATTTTATATTTTTGTCAAATAAAATTTATATTTCTTGCTTAAAATTTGTGCTTTTAACAGAAAAAATGTATAATTTTATAAAAAGCATGTTGGAGAAACGATATGGCATTATTTTTAAAAGATTCAGTTCTTGAAGCACATGACCCAGATGCTTATCGTGCTTTATCTCAAGAACTTGAAAGGCAACAGAACTCAATAGAATTAATTGCTTCAGAAAACATCGTTTCAAAGGCCGTACTTACTGCACAAGGCAGTATTTTTACTAACAAATATGCAGAGGGATATCCTGGAAAAAGATATTACGGAGGTTGTGAATTTGCCGACGAAATCGAAAATTTAGCTATCAACCGAGCAAAAAAAATATTTAACGCAGAACATGTCAATGTACAAGCACATTCCGGATCTCAAGCTAATATGGCAGCATTTACTGCTCTCTTAGAACCCGGGGATACTATTTTGGGTATGGGCTTAAATGCGGGAGGACACCTAACTCACGGTTTCCACCTGAATTTTTCCGGATTTAATTACAAAGCCTATGCCTACGATGTTGATCCTCAAACATTCCTTTTGGATTATAACACAATCCTAAAACAAGCAAAAGAAATCAAACCAAAAATGATTATTGCCGGCGCATCTGCGTACTCACGAATTATTGATTTCAACAAATTTAGAGAGATCGCAGATGAAGTAGGAGCCTTCTTACTAGTAGATATGGCTCATATTGCTGGTTTAGTTGCTGTTGGATTGCATCCTAACCCTGTTCCTTATGCTGATATAGTAACATCAACAACTCACAAAACTCTTCGAGGACCACGCGGAGGACTCATTTTATGCAAACAAGATCACGCCAGAGCAGTTGATAAAGCTATTTTTCCAGGGATACAAGGTGGCCCTTTAATGCATGTCATCATGGCAAAAGCTATCGCATTTAAAGAAGCATTGGACCCCTCTTTCAAGACTTACCAAGAACAAGTTATCAGAAATTCACAAGCCTTAGCAAAAGGAATGTATGATTTAGGATATTCAGTAATTACCAAAGGTACTGATAATCATTTATCTATCATAGATTTAAGAGACAAAGAACTTAATGGCAAACAAGTAGAAAATGCATTGGATACTGCTTGCATTACGCTTAATAAAAATTCTATTCCTTATGACACAGCCCCTCCAATGCAGCCTTCAGGAATTAGAATTGGTAGTCCGGCTGTTACTTCAAGAGGTTTTAAAGAAAAAGAAATGCAGCAAATAGTATTATGGCTGGATAAAGCAATTTGTTCAAAAGCTGATACTCAAACATTAAACACTATAAAAGCAGAAGTACAAGAATTATGTGCATCATTTCCAATATATAACTAAGTTTATATTCTTAATTTCTTAAGTCCTGTAGGAGCAGTAATGGAACCTATTAAATTTAAAACAATTAATTATCGCGCAGGTGCTTACGTATATGTCGAAGAACAAGCAGATAGTGGAGAATTTTATATTATTCGATCAGGAAAAGTAATCGAAGATAATCCGCTTAACGAATTGACTGGCGAAGAAGATTTGATTCTCGAAGCAGGAGATTTTTTTGGAGTTCTCGATTGTATGAGCCGCAGACCTCATGTATCAAGCATCAGAGTACTTGAAGATACGTCACTTATTGCCGTACGATATGATCAATTTGAAGTTTTAATAAAGCAAATGTCTCCTATTGCCATGAAAATCATTCGTTATTTTTCGAATCGATTAAGAAAATATAATGCAACTATTGAACATCTTACATTTCAGCAAAAACCTCAAGTAGACACCCCCTGTAATCTCTTAGGAGTAGCTGAATATTATCGCGATAATGGACAACGTAATTTAGCTGGATATGCTTATACTAAATATTTAGAATTATGCCCTCATATTAGCGATCTACAATCGGTCCGCCAGCAATTGGAACTTCTTAATTTCAATATGCAAGATATTGCCCCTAGCATCCATGGCATACAAGAAATATTTCAAAATGAAACCCCGATTTTCATAGAAATGGAAGAAGGTAAAGATTTATATATTATTTTAGATGGACAAGTAAAAATTACAAAAGTAATCCAAGGAACAGAGATTCTACTAGGCATTATGAAATCAAAAGACATATTTGGCGAAATGGCTATTTTAGAAAACAGTCCAAGAAGTGCTTCAGCAATTGCTTCAGGCACAGTTACTGTTCTGCGAATTAATAAAAATAATTTCGAAACCCATATCAAAACGTATCCTGAAATTGCTCGCCGTATCATAGAATTATTATCAGACCGCATATGGTTGGTCAACAAAAGATTGGCAAATCAATTAATAACAGATCCCGTAACAAAAATTTATGACGCTCTTCAAACACTTTTACAAAAAAATCATATTCCTTTGCAAAAAGGATTAACTTATGTATTTGAAATGTCACCTGAAGAAATTTTACAATTTATTGGGCTTGATACAGCAGTTGGAAAGAAAATAATTAACCAAATTTTAGCTAATGATCCAGCATTAGATATAAAAGAGGGAAAATTATGTTCTCAAGATGTCTACAATATTAGAAGTGCTATGACTTTATCTGGAAGACTGACTTCTCAACCTAAAAAACGCACCCAGCTCTAAGGTTTTCTTAATTTTATATTATATAAATCACCAACATAAAATGTTTGAATTTCCTTATCTATTTCCAATAATAATGCGCCTTCTTTAGTGCAGCCCTTGAAAATACCCCAAAAACTTTGATCATCTATTTGGAAAATAACCTTCTCACCAAGCCAAGCTAAATAGTTTTGCCATTGCTGTATAATTAATGATTCATTTTGCGGAAATTCAGAATAAAAATTATTTATAGTAAGAATCAGATGACCTGCAAATTTATTAATATCTATTTCTTTACCTAAAATTTGATAAATAGATGCAGCATAATCAGGTAAAAAATTACTATTTACATTAATTCCAATTCCTATGACAACAGAATTTATATTACTTTCATTAATTATTTCTGCCAAAATACCACAAATTTTTTTACCTTCTCCATCAATAATATCATTAGGCCATTTCACAAAACATGAAATTCCAAATGCATTCAAAGTTTTATAGACAGCTAAAGCCGCAACGCGAATCAAAGAAAAAAAATAAGAATGAGGTATATCTGTATGATATCCGAAACTCAACGCTAAATCTTTATCTTTCTGCATTTCCCAGGTCCGATTCATTCTGCCTTTTCCTCGATATTGTTCTCTTGCTATTAAAAAAAACGAAGAAAATTTCGACAATAAATCTCTAGCTATAATATTAGTAGATGTACATCGATCAACAAACAAAATTTCCGGTATATTATTCTGAGGAATATTTAATTTTATTTTCTCTGGAATCAAAACAAAAGGTAAAGGATTTATTAAAATAAATTTTTCGTTAGCATATTGAATATCATAACCCTGATCTTTTAATGTTTTTATGTTAATAGCAATAGCAGAATCAGAAATCCCAAGCTGTTGCATTAAAAATGCCTGAGAAATACCTTTTTGATACTGCAACAACATTAATAACACAGGATTCAAAGATTGAATATTCATTTAAATATCCAATACTATCCCTATAGGACAATGATCAGAACCGGTGACTTGATCTAAGATAAAAGCATCTACAAGTTTAGACTGTAAATCTTCACTAATGAAAAAATAATCAATTCTCCAACCTACATTTCGTTGACGCGCACCGCCTCTATAGCTCCACCACGAATATTTGTCACGAACACTCGGATGCTTAAACCTAAAAGTATCGATAAACCCAGCAGCTAATAAGCGATCAATCCATTCCCTTTCAATTGGCAAAAAACCAGAAGTTTTTTGATTTTCTTTAGGACGCGCTAAATCTATTTCTGTATGAGCTGTATTTACATCTCCGCAAATCACTAAACTTCGTCCTTGCTTTTTCAATTCAACAGCATGTTCTAAAAAAGAATTATAAAAATCCAGCTTATATTGCAGTCTTTCGGGAGATCTTTCGCCATTAGGAAAGTAAATATTAAAGAGAATAAAACTCTCAAAATCCAGCATAATCGTTCTCCCTTCAAGATCAAAAATTTCTTGTCCCCATCCATATTCAACCTTCACAGGATTTATCTTACTGAACACAGCTGTTCCTGCATATCCCTTTTTTGTACGTGAGGAATTCCAATAACTGTTCCTATCCGTGGGATTAAGCAATTCTTCTTCCAATTGGGTTTCTTCTGCCTTTATTTCCTGCAGCCCAACAATATCAGGATCCAAATCATACAGCCAGCTAAGAAAACCTTTTTGAGCAATAGCTCGAATGCCGTTAACATTCCACGAAATCATTTTTTTCATATCACCCTCAATTCACATTTTTTTGTCTTAACGTAAACGCTCCATCCAACTCCACCTTAATAGGAGTATATGCCACATCTGTAATAAATGGTAGTATTACTTCCATTTTTGTTAAGATATAAGCTTGCTCCACTAACCTTTCATCCAAATTGATGATATACATCCCTATTGTCGAACTGGTATTCATCTTCTGCAGAAAACTTGATCCAACATCAGATTTTGTTGTCTGCAACCAAAATAATGTCGGATTTTTATCTTTATTTTTTTTCTCATAAATAGTATAAATTTCTTCCACAAGCCTGTCTTGAGCAAGAAAAACATCGAAAGTATCCGTATCATCAGGAGCACCCGCAATAAAAAAATTCCAACCATTTACAGTAAAATCAACATTCCTTTCTTCTCCAAACGCATTTGTATAACCAAATTGATAAGAATAGGATCTCACATTATTTTTAAAATCTATAATAGGCAGTACTATCTCCAAAAAATAACCCGCAGGATTTATTTGCCCTTTTTTATCAAAAGACAAAATATTATCAGACTGTAACATGACCGAATAAGCAAGGTTATTCTTCACACGAAAAGCAGCAGCATTCCATAATTTACTGAATAAAGGAGAAATATTATGAGACTTTAATCCCGAAAAATCCCAATTAACTACCAATTGTTCTGCAGAAACTGTCTCATCACTGGTTTGAATCACAAAATCGAAACTAAAACAAGCATTTTTGTTGGTAATATTAACATATCGGCCGCTTAAAATTAATTCTCCCTTATATACAATCTCATATTGAAAAGGCACGTCTCCAACAATATTATAAAAACTATAATGATTAACAGCATTCATACTAAAAAACAAAATATATCCAATAGATAATATATTATTTCTCAAGATTTTTCACCATTTCTAGAGTTTGATGTTCGTCTAACAATAAAATTTCATCCGTCAAACGTAATTTTATTTCCATTTTTTTCTCTTCTTTCCATGTTCTACCTATAGTAATACGGACAGGAATGCCTAATAAATCAGCATCTTTGAATTTAATACCAGGCCTTTCATCCCTATCATCTAATAAAACTTCAATGCCTGAATTTTGCAATTTGTGATAAAACTGAAATGCTATATCCATAAATTCGTGAACTGTCGGTACAATAATAACAGAATATGGAGCTATAGAAAGAGGAAAACGAATCCCATTTTCATCGGCATTTTGCTCAATGACTGCAGCAATAGTACGCCCAATTCCCACCCCATAAGATCCCATCAGGGGATAAATTTGTTGATTACGTTGATCTAATACAGAAAGCTGCATAGAATGAGAATATTTATATCCTAGCTTAAAAATATGACCAACTTCTATTCCTTTATAGATTTCCAAACTATTTTTGCCGCAATAAATACAACCATGATTTTTATCAACAGTATAAAAAGAACCTGTCTTAGAAAATGTTATATCACGCCCAACCGAAACATGCTGATAATGCCAGTCTTTTTGATTTGCTCCAGTCACCGCATTTTTCAAATTCAAAATGCTGTTATCTCCAACAATTTCTATATTAAGGCCAACAGGACCCAGAAATCCAACAGGCACACCTAACTCATAATAAACACGTTGAGGATCAGCTAACGATAATTCTTGTACCTGGAGCAGTTTTTTTAATTTTGAGTCACATACTTGCAAATCACCTCTTATACATGCCATAATCAAACGGTCGTCAGCTTCATAGACAATAGATTTAATAAAATAAGACGCATCAATTCCTAAAAATTGAGTTTGTTCTTGAACTGTCTTAATATTAGGAGTAGAAATTTTTTGCAAAGGTTCTTCTTCTAAAGTTTCCACAGAAGGAATAACAGATTCCGCACGTTCGACATTAGCTGCATAACCACATTCGCAACGAACAATTTCCTCCTCACCAACAGAACTAGGAACCATAAATTCTTCCGACCCTGTACCTCCCATATTACCAGAATCAGCTAAAACGGGATCCACATTCAAGCCTATTTTTCTGAAAATATTGAGATATGCCGCTCTCATCATTTGATAACTGTGATTTAAACCATCTTCATCAATATCAAACGAATACGAATCTTTCATAATAAACTCGCGGCAACGTATCACTCCATATCGAGGCCGGATTTCATCACGAAATTTTGTATTGATTTGATAGAGCATGACAGGAAAATCTTTATAAGATTGCGCTGTCTCGCGGACAATAGCTGTAAAAGCTTCTTCATGAGTCGGTCCTAAAACAAGATCATGATCATGACGGTCTTTTACTTTCAACATTTCTGGGCCCATAATATCCCAACGGCCAGATTCCTTCCATAATTCCCCAAGTGTCACAAAAGGTGGCAAAATATCAAGAGCTCCTGTTTTATCCATTTCCTGCTTAACAATTTTAATCACTTTATCCAAAACTCTCTTACCCAGAGGCATCCAAGTATACAATCCAGCTGCTGATTTCCTAATAAGTCCAGCTTTTAGCATTAATTTATGACTTACTATTTCGGCATCATGGGGAGATTCCTTCTGAGTAAAAATATAAGATCGGGAATATAACATAATGGCTCCTTATTTTAATTCAAAGAGGGTAAAATATTATAATATTATTTCTCTGACAATGCAAGATTAAAAAATGCAAATGCTTAAAGATATAATTTTTGATATTTTATGAAACATGAAAATCAAAAACCATGATATTTATATAAAAAGCCCACAGGGCTGTACGCTGCCACCTTTACGATCTCGATACCACATACCGCACCCTAAAGAACGTACGAGCCTCTGTAGGCATTATACTAATTAGAGGTGCGGTAGTGCTGCGCATCCATAAAAAACAAAGGAAAGTTCAATGATCAAGGTGTAAAGGCGGCAAGCTCATTGTAGAGCAAATAGTATATTTTGTCAAGAAAAAATCAAAATGTTTGACTAACCCAAAGAAATATGATATGATATATATACTCTTAGAATAAGAAACTATTTTTGATTTGAATTCCATCATGAGCTTAACTATTATTATAAAAATAAAATTTTTATTCACATAGAAAATAATTGAATATATCCAATCGCAAAAAATAAGGAAATAGTATGATTCGTATTGCATTTCTTATATTTACAATAAAGATGAGCATTTATGCTCAAATGAATGAAGATGTTTTTCAAAAACAAATAATACGTAATCCTCAAAATCTGGAAGCTTATATAGAATATATCAATTCTCTAAAAAATAGTAGTAAAATAACAGAAATTGGGAATAAAGCTATCGAAAATATTGGAGAAAAAGCTAGTATCTATACAGCAATGGGTAATGCTTACACAAATGCAAATGACATTAGAAGAGCTATCAGTGTCTACAGAAAAGCTATCTGGTTAAATCCCCGTAGTGCTACAAGCTATAACAGACTAGGATTAGCTCTTCTTAAGTTAAATCTTTACCGTCAAGCAGAAGTAGCATTCAAAGCAGCTATTTCATTATCAGATAATAATAATGCTAAAGCAAATTATTATGCTTACTTAGGATTAGTATTAGAATCCTCTAAAGAAATAAATGATTCCGAAGCTGCATTCAAAAGTGCATTAAAATTAAATCCTCAAAATAACATCGCTAAAGAGGGATTACTACGTATTACTTCATGATTTTTTCATATTATATATAAATATAAATATATAATCTAATAATGTATAAGCAGTAAATATTGTTGTAGGTATGATTAAATATTGTGGTAAATTATTTAGCCATGCTAAATTATCAGTCCAAATATTTATAAAATCAGTAGTAGCATTAAAATCTACTTTCAAAGTAGTGATATATAAAAAAAACAATAATAAACCACCAACTACTAATTGAATACTCGTCTTTAGTTTTGCAACAAAAGAAGTAGAAAAATTAATATTTTTTTTCATTGCAATATTTCTAAGACCTGTAACAATAATATCTCTAAAAAATATCACCCAAAATGTCCACATAGGAATTCTCATATTAGGAATAAATAAAAATACCCCATACAATCCCCAAACTAGAAATTTATCTACTAAGGGATCCATATATTCACCCCATTTACTTTTTTGATCGAGTTTTCGAGCAAGATATCCATCCAGAAAATCAGTACCACTCGTAATCATATAAAGAATCAAAATAGACAACATTTTTTTAGGAGTATAAGCACCAAAAACAGGTAAAAGAGGGAGTATACATAAAGGAACTAACAAAAATCGGCATATAGTAATAATATTGGGAACATTCCAAACAAAAGGTGGCATATTGATTCCTTATTTATCTATTTTAACCGGGCACGAAATAGTTGATAAGATCCTTGATCAAATTTTTTATAAAAAACAGAATAAGAACTTTCTCCTGGAGCCCCTCCTTTTATGACATTAGTCAGTTCTCCAAAAGAAATAGTAACTGCACCAGCATTACCTAGCAACAATGCTAAACCATCTGTAAAAGTAAAAGTTGTTGTTTGACCAGCACTTAATAATGTTTGAACAGGAGTTGCATTATCAGCTTTATATTCTAACCAAGCAGGACGATCAGCATTTATTTTAACGGTAAATTTAGACACACCATTGACTGGTCCAATTACTACCTCATTTTGAATGGCATTAATATAAGGTGCTAACGAAAAATTAGAATTTTGAGTACCATCAGAAGGAGCATTTTGAATATTTTGTTTTTTTACTGTCAAACTAAAACTTACCTGCTGATCGTTAACATTAATAAACTCAATACCTAAATCATTATTACCATCTCCTGTAAGATCAGCATTAAGAATATCTCCACTTTTTTGAGTATATTGATTGGACCCTAAGCGAAATACTATTTGATTTTTTGCCTTTCCATGCCCTAAAAACATTAATATGGTAACCAAATTATTATTAAGAATACGAATTTCATCGTTCACACCAACAGTAAACTCATTATTGCTAGGCAAATCCTCTACATTTATATCTAACACCATACTTTTTGGATTGGAATAAATTGTATCGTTTTTCGAAGATTTAATGTTTGTCTTATTAGATGAGGATAAAACAAGTATCAAAACCAAAATAAAGATCGGCAGAATTAAAGCAATGATTGTAACAACTTTTTTCAGTTTTCCATCTGTTCGATGAAGAGCATATAATTCTTCCAACGGTACTTCTTGCTCTTTTGTTATAACTCTTTGATACATTGATAACACAAAATCTCTATCAATTTCCAAAAATTCAATATAAGCAGATAAAAATCCTGTGACATACATCTCAGCAGGAAAAAAACTATACTCATCATTCTCTAAAGCTTCGATATATTTTTTTGCTATATTAGTTTCACGAGCTACTTCATCTAAACTCATGTTTTTTTGTTCACGATGTTCTCTTAAATATTGACCTAATGTTTTTCTTGAATGCACGTTAGAGTTCCTTATCCACTAAAATATCACAAGATATTATACAACATTTCATTTTTTTTTTCAATATTTATTTTAATAGAAAAATATTGTTCAAAATTTACAATATTTTTGCTTTTCTTTTTAGATAGTTATCATTTGATCCACTTAATTGCTTACCATAATTATAAAAAAATGTTTTATTTGCAAAAAATAAGATTTTATGATATACTCTGCTTTAATATTGTAGTTTTGTATTGATTCATTATGCATCTCTTTTCCTGCTAAAATCACATTAAAAATCATTACCCTAAATTACTGGAGGTATACCACATGGAAAAAAATGTTATTGCAGCTCTTTATCAATTCAAAAATTTAACCTCTCTAGAAGAATATAAACAAACATTACTCACTTTTTGCAAGAACCATGATATTGTAGGTACATTATTATTGGCAAATGAAGGAATAAACGGTACTATAGCTGGTTCCCGGCAAGCAATTGACAGTTTGAAACAATTACTGCTGAACCTAGGATTTGACCAAATGGAATACAAAGAATCATTTGCTGATAAAAATAAAGTGCTTTTCTATCGTATGAAAGTAAAAATCAAAAAAGAAATCGTTACTATGCGTGTAGAAAATCTCATTCCTGAGCAGCACCGAGGATTCTATTTATCTCCCACAGAATGGCATAAGCTTATTCAGCAACCTGATGTAGTGATTTTAGACACTCGGAATCATTACGAATATATGATTGGTACTTTTAAAAATGCGATTAATCCAAACACACAATGTTTTGTTGATTTTCCGGAGTTTTTGGAAGCTCATCGTGATGCATGGAAAAATAAAATAATTGCTATGTTTTGTACAGGCGGGATTCGCTGTGAAAAATCCACTTCTTATGCAGTCACTAAAGGCATTGGAAAGCAAGTATACCATCTCAAGGGTGGCATTTTGAAGTATCTGGAAGAAATACCTCAATCCGAAGGTTTATGGCAAGGAGAATGTTTTGTTTTCGACTATCGTGTTAGCGTAGGTTATGGTTTAGTTCCGGGAAATTATCAACAATGCTATGCCTGTAGAATGCCCCTCAACTCAGAAGATCTATCATCACCTTTTTATAACAAAGGAGTTTCGTGTCCTTATTGTTATGGTAAAACCACAAAACTGCAACTTCAAAGTTTTAGCGAAAGAAAAAAACAAATGGATTTAGGACAATGCTGTTTTAGATAATATTTTTGGAATTAAAAAATACCCTTTAATTGTTAGAACATCAGAATTAATGACAAAATGGGGATCAAAGCCTGATCTTGATGAATTAGATACAATCCTGCACTGTTTGAATTCTATTTATTTCTTCTAATCCCAATCGGATTCATCAATAATAACATTTTTTCTTTGCTTTCCCGGAAAACAAAAACAATTTCTTTGTCAAAAATTTTAGTCAATAGCTTTATAATTCCGAGAGATTTTCTACATTTAATATTTTACATGTTCTATTTCAAACTATATATGATGTTAAAATTTACTTGTAAGTAATTTTATATTTTTCTATTGATTTTATTTCTAAAAATCATAATCTTACGTAAATTCAACTGTTTGCTGGGAAATCATGATATTTGCAATAAATTCCCAAATTATAAAAGTACTCTTATGTGCTAAATAGAAACAAATTAAATTTTCTTTTAGAATATCTATGCATTCTAAAGAAGATTCTTGTAAAAATTTACGATAAGGTATTAACTGATTTTCAAAGTGAACAGCAGATAATAAATAAGATCCGTTACCATAATTTTTATGAATAATTGCAGGACGCAAATCCAGAAAATAACCTAAAATTTGGTCAGCAGCAGCACCATCAAAATATGGACCTCCATGATAAAAGCAAGGAATAATTTTATCTAAAAATCTAATATTAACAATCGCTTTTGAACGCGAACACTCACTAAAATGATAACCACCTGTAAGCTCCAGCAACGAACCTCTAGCAACGCCTTCAAAAAATGCCAATTCTCTTTCCTGAAAAACTTGATAAGATTCACCAGTAAATTCTATTGTTTTAGAAGCATAATAAGCTCCTGCACAAATTCCCAAATAAAATCCCCCATTCCTAACATATTCTTTGATTTTTGTATTTGCGATTCCGTTAAGTTTGGAACAATAAGGAATATCCTCCCCACCAGGTATAATTAAGGCATAATGATGATACCAGTCTTGGGAGACAATATAGTTACTGTCTACTATTTCACAAGGTAGCTTAAGAATTTCCGAGCAAGCAATCTGGAAAGAATGAACTCCCAAAATACTAGTACCTTCATCACCGTAAATCAATATTTTTCTTTCCACAGTTCGTTCCTTGACAAATTTGGTAAAAACTATTATACTGTAGCCGAATATAAAAATCAAGGAGAAAACGTATGGAAATGTTATCTCAAGTCAAAACTTGGATGCTAAAACGAACCGCTTTAGCTGCTATAATAAAAACCATCATTGGCTCTGGAATTGTCGCACTATTAGCACAATTGACTATTCCCTTGCCTCTAGTACCCATAACAGGTCAAACTTTAGGAGTTACTATCGTAGGATTCGCCCTTGGTAGAAATATTGCAGCTAGTTCATTAATACTCTACCTTTTCGAAGGTATTTGTGGATTGCCAGTATTTGCCGGAGGAGCATTTGGTCTTCATAGTGTTTTAGGCCCTTCAGGGGGATATCTTATTGGCTTTATACCTACAGCTTATATTTTAGGATATTTCAGTGATAAAGGATGCTTAAACTCCTTACCTATAACTATAAGCTTAACATTATTAGGGAAAATCATTACATACTCTTTTGGACTGATGCAACTCTCACTATTTGTTCCTGCAGAACAACTTTTATCAGTAGGATTATATCCCTTTATCATCGGTGATACTATCAAAGCAATATTAGCAAGCATTTTAGTCGTAACCTGTGTATATAAGATTTTTTCCAGAATATAAATACAATTAATAAAAATAGTCCCATATGTAAAAATATGGAACTATTTTACAATAATTTTCTAGTTTCTATTGATCTATTAAAAGTTACAGAAATATGAAATAATTAACTAAAACGCTTGATGGCATTATATGCTAAAAATAAATTAATACTATTTATAGTCTATAGGTTAATCAATACATTTATAAATTTGAAACACTATTGGGAGATACTTTAGGTAAATTTTTAATTTACTAGTTTATTATAAATATTTCATTTGTAACAAACTAACTTTGTATCCTTTAAAACAACTAATTTCATCTCTGCTTAAAAAGCATTCAATATTTTTGAAAAATTTAGAAATATATTTCTTAAAATTCACATAAGAGGAGAATAGTAATCCTTACGAAAAATAAAAATTATTATATTGATCATTGCATAAGCTTGATCAGATTATGCAATATACAAATTTCTATATTTTAGGTATTGATGATATATTATCAAAAATACTTATCACTTTGTTAACTTTTATGTACCAAAAGAGCTAAAAGTTCAACATGGTATGTTTGAGGAAACATATCAACAAGCCATAATTCCTGAAGCTCATAATGAGACGATAATATATCAATATCACGTGCCATTGTTGAGGCTTTACAAGAAGAATATATAATCTTTTTAGGCAAATGCTGCAAAAGCAAATTCCTGGTTTGCTCGTCCATTCCAGCTCGAGGCGGATCAACAATAATCACATCTGCAAAACCTATCGCAGAAAGTATCTCTCCTGCATCTCCTAAGATAAATTTGACATTAGATTTAATATCATTGATTTCTAAATTAGAATTTGCGTCCAATACCGATGATTTTGCAATTTCTACACCTATCGTTTCACGCGCATAGTAAGAAACAAACAAGGTAATAAGGCCTATACCACAATACAAATCAATAATACGCTCATTATGTGACTGATCAAGAAAAGAAATAATTTTTTCCAGCCACAGAGGTACAAGAAAAGAATTAACTTGAAAAAAACTATCTTTCGAAATCTTAAAACGAATAGTTTTTCCATAAACTGTAATTTCTTCATAAACATGGGTATCAGGATAATTCGATGGAATCCAATAAACAGAAGTATCCCCTATTGTCGAAGAGCGGACTTTAAAATTGTGGGGTGGAAATGGTAACTCATTAGAATTCTGCATTTTTACCGAACAAAATGCTTCTGTTATCTTAGGCATTTCTAAGAGACATTTTTCTATATCAACAACTGATTTAGAATCTTTGCGAAAAAATCCTGCTGTTTTTTTATGAGGGGTTACTTTATAAGTCATATTGTTTCTATATCTAAAATGCAAAGGGGACTCTAAAATTCCTGTTAATAGAATTTTTTGTCCTGTTATTTGAAAAAATATTTTTTCAACTAATTGCTTTTTCAGAGATATCTGCTCTTTATAGTCGATCATTTGATAGTCACAGCCACCACATAAGCTAAAATATGGGCATTCAGGTTTTATGCGTAACGGTGAAGGTTCAACAATCTGCAAAGGATCTGCCATTGCATAATCTTTAGCTTCTTTATATACTTTAACACGTACTAATTCTCCAGGAAGCACATAACGTACAAACAAAACTTTTCCATTACTATCGTAAGCTAATGCAGGACCTTCACTAACAAAACGTTGAATGCGAACAATTTCTTCTCGATCCACGGATTTTAATCGACGTGATTCTTTACCGCTAAATTCCATTCTCAGACTCATTTTGAATATGGGATTTTGGTTTATTTTTAGAAATAATAACTCTTTCAATACTGCGTCCCCGCAAGCTTTGAACAGAAAAATACCAAGGTTTATAAAAAATAACATCACCCACTTGAGGCATTCTACCCAATTTTTCCATAATAAATCCTCCTAAAGTTTTGACTTCATCAGTATTGATAACAAGTTTAAGAATACCGAACAAATCATCAATATCACACAAACCATCAGCAAAGACAGAACCGTCAGGATTAATAAGAAAATCAATCTCACCTTCTTCAATTACTTCTCCAACAATCTCAACAACAATATCTTCAACCCTCAAAACGCCAACAATACCACCATACTCATCAACAACAAACGCTAAAGGTAGATGACGACGCTGCATTTGAATTAATACTTTTTCCAAATGTGCTGTAGCCGGAATAAAAAAAACTTCTTGTACATAATTCAAAACAGGCTCATTCGGCATAGCAGTTAATAGATCTTTTGCTCTCACCCTTCCTATTGGATTATCAATACGCGAATGGTATACAGGCAATATAGATACTTGTTTTTCTTTCATAATATCAAGTGTACGTTGTACTGTTTCGCTTTGCTCAACACAAACAAGTTGCGACAAAGGAGTCATCGCTTCACGTGCACGGATATCACGGAATTCCAGAATATTATTGATAAATTCACGTTCACCTGTATTTAATGCACCACTTTTTAGAGACACATCCAACAGATCTTGGAATTCACTTTGAGCAAATCCTTGTTCATCCTTACTGCTCACGCCAAAAATTTTGCTTAAAACAAATAAAATTCCTCTAAAAAATAAAGATAAAGGAAGCAAGGCAAAATAAATAATAATCCAAATAAAAGAAAATTTATAAGACAAAAGATTAGAAAACGGATGAAAAAAAGATTTAGGCAATACTTCACCTATGATTAATTGAAACGGAGTTGTAATGACTGCTCCCAAAATTGTAGTCCATAATAGTGACACATGAAATACTTCAATAAGAATACGAGTAATATATAAAGTACCTAAAATCAATGTTACATTATTGGCAATAACAATCGCCGTTACAAACAATGTTGAACGTTCTACAAGGAAAATTAAAATTTTTGCGGACAGAGAACCGCTTTCTTGACGAGCATATAGGAAAATTCGATTTAATGATAAAAATGCTGTTTCACTGCCACCTAAAAAACCACTCAAAGCTAAGTTAAACATAGACCAACCAAAATACTCCACTGCCAGATGCCAATCGATCATTACTTAATCCTCACGGATAAACTTTCAATTCGGGTTGCCGTACGTTCACGAACTGTTAACACGAGATTATCATGCTCATAGCTGTAAAATAAAGGGGGAATTCCACCGGCTTGTTCTATCAAATATCCAGCAATCGTTTCATATTCTTCACTTACAAGATTTACTTTAAACTCTTCATTAAATTCCAAAAGAGAAACTTCCCCTTTCACAAAGTAACGATTAGGTAATAATTGAACGATATCCTTTTCAAAATCCTCATCAACCACCTCGCCAACAAGTTCTGCTAAAATGTCACTCAACGTTACAATACCAAGAAAATCACCATATTCATCAACAACCGCAGCAATCCGAATATGTTTTTTACGAAAATCTTCTAAGAGTTCTGCAAGCGTTTTTGATTCAGGAACAAAATATATAGGCCGAATAAAATCTTTAATATTAAGATTTAACGACTTAGAATCACGAAAGTTTATCGCGATATCTTCAAAATAAATAACTCCTATAACTTGACTATCTTGATCTTTATATACTGGAATTTTACTATGCTGTTCCGGTAAAAGATCATTTTTTAGTTGCTCTAAAGTTGCTTTTTCATCAATAGAAAAAACTCGAGGTCTTGGCGTCATCACGGCAGTTACTCTTCTTTCAGCCAGCGAAAGAATCCGAGCAATTAACAATTTTTCTTCTTGTTTTAAGAATTTACCACGCGATACCACATTATATAATGCTGTACGTCTATCTTCTTTATTATCCATTTCAGGGAGAAGAAATTGAAAATATTGTGTAAATCGTTCTGATAAGCGATTTAGCGGCCGAATAATAAAATCCAGAACACGAATCAAGTAAGAAACAGGAAAAACAGCATAGGGAATAATTTTTACTCCTTGTGCTGTCGCAACAGCTTTAGGTAGTATTTCTCCAAAAAGAATAATAATTCCCGATACAATAAGAGTAGATACTAAAAATGAAAAATGATAACCCTTAGCTTCAAGCCATGCACTTAAAACTGTTGTTAATAATATATTAGTAATAGTATTTGCTGTGAGTAACGTTACTAATAATATAGTAGCATTTTTTAATAAATTACGGATATGACGCGCATCTGAAGGCTTAAATTTTCTGATTTTCAACTCGTCTAACGAAAAAAATGCAGTTTCGGATGCCGAGAAAAATGCAGAAGCAGCCATTAATACTAAAGCTAAAACTAGTAAAAATGTTGCATTCATGTCTTACCCTTCAGAAGAGTGCTCCAATGCTTTGATAACATTATCTGCTATTACATTTCTTGCTTCAAGAGAGATAAATGCATGCATAGGTAAACTGATGATTTCTTTAGATATTTTTTCAGCGACAGGAAATGAACCTTCTCTTAATCCTAAAAACCCTAATGCGGGCTGTAAATGCAAAGGTTTAGGATAATGAACTGCAGTAGGGATTCCCTTATTGGCTAAGTAAATTGCAAAAGATTCTCTATTTTTAACTTTAATCGAATATTGAGCCCAAACATGTTTATCAGTAAATTTAGACCGTTCAACAAATTCAATACTTGTATTATTAAATGCCTTATTGTAAAAATCAGCAAGTTCTTGTCTTTTATTTAGTTCTTCCTCATAATGCTCAAATTTTGCTAACGTAACAGCAGCTTGTAGTGTATCCAGCCGGCCATTAATTCCAACATATTTATGATTATAACGCGATTCTTGCCCATGATTCATATAAATACGACACTCATTGGCAAATTGTTTATCACGGAAAAACATTAATCCTGCATCTCCATAAGCACCTAAAGATTTTGCTGGAAAAAGCGATGTACCAGACATTTCAGCAACACTGCCCGACATCTGCCCCTTATAGACAGCTCCAAGACTTTGTGCCGCATCTTCCATATGAAAAATATTATATTTCCGTGCAATATCATTTATTGCATCAAGATCAGACGTTTGACCATACAACGACACAGAAATAATACCTTTCGTTTTAGAGGTAATAGCTGCTTCTATTTTAGAAGTATCAATATTACAAGTATTCGAATTAATATCAACAAAAACAGGTTTTAATTTCAATAATAGAATCACTTCTACAGTAGCAAAAAATGAAAACGGTGTTGTAATAATTTCATCTCCAGGCTGCAAATCCTGAGCCATAAGAGGAATAAGTAACGCATCTGTTCCTGATGATGCACTGACAGTATATGCACCTACATATTCTGTCATTTTTTCTTCCAATTCATGAACATCTTGACCTAAAATAAAATCTCCTCTTTCTAAAACATTCTGAATTCGCGCATTAATAGATTCTTTGTAAGCTTGATATTGCACTTTCAGATCAACAAACGGAATCATTGTGTTCCTCCTTAGCCTCTAAACAATAAACTCGGCTTTTTCTTAACACGTTCAGTAGTGTCTTCTAAGTTAGTAACAATAGTACGGATGCTGTGATTAATAGCAGGATCTTTGAGTACCGAAAGAGGAGCATCAGCAGCATTTACAGCCTTTATGAACACACTCAATTCTGAAAGACTACTTTCCAGATCTTTAATAATTTTATCAAAATCTTTATCACTTAAAAGATTGAGTTTCCTATCCAAGGAATACGCTAAACTATTAAGTTTCACAGAAGCTGATGCTAAATTCTCCATAGCTACATCCACATTTGTCTGATTATCTTCTACCATACGCGCTATTGTATTTGCAGTGGTACTTATAGACGAAAAAATACCATTTACATTACTACCCAATCCATCAGCAGAATCGCCTGACATAAAAGAACCTAACATTGAAAACACTTGATTAATTGAGAATGGATCAATTCCTTTAATAGTAGTTTCAGCTTCCAAATGCGGTGATTTACCAGTATAATTAACTACTTCTATAAATTTTCCGCCTACTAAACTACTGGAAAAAATCTGAAAATTAGCATCCTGATTAATTTTATATTTTTTTTCAACAACCAACGTTAGAATTAATGTAGACCCGTCAACATCAATTTTATCAACCTGACCGATCTCTTTACCAGATCCTATTTTCAGCTTCGAACCAACTAACAGTCCATCCACGTTATTAAACGTAACATATAAAGGATATCCTCCTTTAATTTTATAGACCAATTTATCGGCAAAAACTACTCCAACTAGAATGAGAGCAAGACCTATAAACAAAAACGCACCTATTGCTGTGTAATTGGGTTTTTCTCTTTTAATGGTAGCCATGTTGTATCTCCAACAATTTGATTTTCCGTCATAGGACCTTTAGAATCCCCATTCATAAACTGTACCATATAGGGATTATCTGTATTTTCAACTTCCTGTTTAGTACCTAAAAATTTAATTTGACCCTTATAAAGAAGAGCTAATCGGTCACCAACCCTCATAGCACTAGCCATATCATGAGTAACCACAATGAAAGTAGTTCCCAATTCTTTTTTTACATCAAGAATGAGATCATCTACTACTGCAGTCATAATAGGATCCAACCCTGTCGTAGGCTCGTCAAACAAAATAATATCAGGTTTGGTAGCAATAGTTCTAGCTAATGCTGCACGTTTACGCATACCACCGGATAACTCAGCAGGCATAATATTTTCAAGTCCTTCTAGTCCAACAACTTTAAGACAATAACTAACTCTTTCTTCTTTTTCAGGATAAGACATATGAGGCATCAAATGATCTAAAACAAACAATAAATTTTGACCGACCGTTAAAGAATCAAAAATAGCACCACTTTGAAATAACATTCCTATATTTTTCCTGATATTGCGCCATTCAGTTTCTGAAGCATTTGTCATATCATGACCATTAATAAATAAGGTCCCAGAATCCGCCTGCATTAATCCAATAATATGTTTAAGTAAAACACTTTTTCCTGTGCCACTCTGGCCTAGCAACACAAAAGTTTCACTTTCATGAATTTCAAGATTAATACCGTCTAATACAAATCGATCTCTTAAAAACTTACGCAAATTATGAATTTCAATAATACTTTTCATAAGCTCACCAGATAAGCAGGAATAATGTACCTGCAACATAATCTAAAATAATCGTAGCAAAGGTACCAACAACTACTGACTTGACTGTGGCATTTCCTACGCCAACTGATCCTCCAACTGTTCGAAACCCATAAAATGTTGCAATAAGCAAAAGCAGCAATCCAAATAGTAATAATTTCAACAATGCTTCGATAACAAAACGTAAAATAAGAATCGAAAGTCCATTATCAAAAAACATCTGTGTTGACACACCATGAACTAACAACATAGAAAGCCATGATCCTATAATTCCTGCAAAAATAGACATTGTTCCCATTATCGGCAAAGCAAGCATACCTGTTAAGACTCGTGGAACTCCTAAATATTCATCAGGATCTACAGACATGACTCTTAACGCATCAACTTGTTCTGTAACTGTCATGGATCCGATTTCTGCTGTTACAGAAGAACATACACGACTTACAACAACTAAAGCGGTTAAAACAGGGCCCATCTCTCGAACCAATGCAAGAAAAACACCACCGCTAATAAGAAATGCAGATCCACGAATAACATGATTCATCGCAGCACCAAGCTGTATTCCTAAGATTGCTCCCATAAAAAATCCTGTAGAAATCACAATAGGCAAAGATTTAATACCAATATTAACAATCTGCGTTAAAAATTCCGAACGATAGTGAATAATAGAAGGAAAAGATTTAAATATCTTAACACTATATACACCAAATTCTCCCATTTCAACAAGAAAATTCTTAAATCCGTCAAAAGTTTTCGTTATATTTTTCATTAATTAACCCTAAAAAGGTATATTGTATATTTTATCTATAAATTATAGGTTTTGTCAACTAAAATGCAGGATCAGAATAATCTTGATTATATTTTTTTTGGGGAAATGGCTTAAAACTTTCAGATTGATTCTTTTTATACTCTTTATAAGCATACTGAGCATTTTGATCTAAACTTTCAAAACGCATGGTTTCTCCAAAAAATCGGAGTGGTATCATATCAGTTTTGCCATTTCGATGTTTAGCAAAATTCAATTCAACAATACCAGGCCATTGAGAATCTTTTCGATAATAATCTTCACGATATAACATCGCAACAATATCGGCATCTTGCTCTATAGATCCAGACTCCCTCAAATCCATCAATTGAGGTGTTTTATCCTGCCGCGACTCCACTCCTCTTGACAACTGTGATAAAGCAATAATAGGTATGCCTAATTCTTTCGCTAAAGCTTTAAGAGTACCGGTAATTTGTGCTAGCATATTATTACGATTTGCATTATAAGTATTTCCCGGTAATGAAATTATTTGAATATGATCGATAATCATCAATTGGTATGGAAACTTTCTCATAACAGCACGAGCCCTTGCTCTAAGTGTATTCAAAGCAATATTTCCTGTATCATCAATGATAATATTTAAAGGATTAAGAGTCCCTGCAGCATCTAAAAGAGATTCTGCTTCATCCACAGTCAATTGTGCCTTATTAATTTTGTCCATTGGTATAAGTGACTCAGCTGAAAGAAATCTCATTGCTATTTCTTCACCTGTCATCTCAAGCGAAAACATTAAAACACCTAATTTATTATCCTGATCATGAGGCACAGTTTGAAGAAATTTACGTGCAATATTAAGAGCAAAAGCTGTTTTTCCCATACCTGCACGTGCTGCCAAAATAATAAGCGAACCCTTAGAAAGTCCATTAGTAAGATTATCAATATCAGGATATCCTGTAGGAATTCCCATCAGTGAATTACCCGCAGCTGAACGCTGATCAACCATCTCTAAAGCACGTTTCAGATAGACTGATAATCGATTATATTCAGAGGATTCCCGCTTACCAATAACTTCAAACATTAAACTATCAGCTTTATCTAAAATCGTTTCAACATCATCTTCCCGTTTCATTGCCAAATCAATAATTTCACGGGACGCAGAAATCAAAGCCCTTAACAAAGCATAATCTTTAACTAGCTTAATATGATATTCTATATTAGCTACAGACGCATAACGATCTACTAAATCAATTAATATATGATGACCACCAATTTTAGCAAGCTCTCCCGATTTAGTCAGTGCATCAGTAACAGATATAATATCCACAGGCCGAGATTTCGACTCAAGCATAACAACTGTACGAAGAATAGATTGATGTGCAGGATCATAAAAATCACTCTCAACAAGTGACTCTGTAATAGCATATAAAGCTCTTTGATTAGATAAAGCTGCCCCCAAAACAGCCTGTTCTGCCTCAACAGAGTGTGGCGAAACAAGTATATTTTTTTCAACAGAATTCATCATCATCCAACAATAGCAGCATCTTCAGATAAAACTGTTATATTCATATGTGCCGTTACACCTTCATCCAATTTAACCGAAAATGTATGCTCACCTAATGTTTTAACATGTTGGATAGAAATACGTTTCTTATCAACCGTAAATCCATGTTCTGCAATCAAAGAAGCAACATCAGCACCTGTTACAGAACCAAAAATTTTACCTTCTACACTAGATTTTTTTGCAATTGAAAGAGAAATTTCTTCTAATTTTTCTTTCAATTCTTGAGCAGATTCATACATTAACTGAGCTTTTTTCGCTAATGAAGCTTTCTTACGTTCTAAATATTTTTCACGACTATGAGTCGCCATTTCTGCTAATCTTTGTGGTATTAAATAATTTCTACCATAGCCATCACGTACCATTCTAATATCACCAGCACGACCTAAACCTGGAATATTTTCAAGAAGAATAACTTTCATAGTGTCCTCCAATTTTTAATTTATCTTAATTCAAAAGTAAATAACAAAGAAGCTGCATTACGTCGATGGTAATCCATCCATATATCTGAAATGCCAATCCCAACACACGCTACTAAAGGTAAAAAAAACGATTCACCTGCCATCATAATAGGAAGCAGTAAAATAAGTAACCCCAATGGATAAGGAATATGACTTCGTTTAAATATATATAACAACGTGTAAAACCCAAAGTGCCAATAATAAACAGCTGTATAAACAACTATATTTAATAGCACTAAACTCCATATTCCTTTATATGAAAATTGATGCAAAACCAAATATAAAAATAATGAAAATACCAAAAGTAAAATTTTGGTATGATGAAATTTTTTCATATTTCTATAGGAACCCGTAAAAGGATAATTAAGATTTTCAATATCTATACTTAAACATGCAATTAAAAATCCCAGCCAAATATTTCTAAAAAACACAATAATATGCCAAATATTTTGTATGAGAAATATAAATGAAATATCTAATGCATTAAAAGTAAATTGGATATAAGTATTTAAGTTTTTCCATAAAACCTTTTCATACGGCAAATATAAAAATAAAACAATAAATAATATAAGTAACCCCAAAAAATAATACGCATGCATGTTTAAAGACTTTAATTTATAAGCAATATATTTATTAATTGGTCTTAACAAGTGAGACAATAAGAATGAGATTAAACTAATTACCCATATAAATATAGAAAATTCCATTATTTTACCCTTTAACGAGCAGAAAATGGTAATAATGCTAAAATACGTGCTTTTTTAATTTCATTAGCAAGTATACGCTGATATTTTGAGCATGTTCCTGTTATTCTACGTGGAACAATTTTACCACTAGGCATAATAAATCGCTTCAATAGTTCAACATTTTTATAATTAATAGAAGCTGGATCTATTTGTCCAGTTGAAAATTTACATACTTTTTTTGCAAAAAATGATTTCTTTTTAGATCCACCACGAAAATGATTATCTTTAGGCATACGTCCTTGATTTTCTCTAGCAAGACGATCTTCTTTTTCCTGATTATTTTTTTTATTCAAATCTCCTAAGATCTGACCAGCATCTTCCAGACCTTCTTGGGGATTAATTTTTTTTTGTTCTTCAAACATAATATTCTCCAAAAATTAGTTTACTTAAAACGGAACTTCTTCATCAAAAGGATCATAACCATCTAAGGGAGCATCGTTAAAATCTGTATTATCATAATAATCATCTTCTCGTTTTTGAGGAGCAACCGGTTTAGGTGCTGCTTGAGTATTATTGTTATTATTAAAATAAGACACACCTGCAGATCCTAATGACTCAACCCTATCAGCAATAATTTCAACTACAGAACGCCGAGCGCCATCTTGTGCAGTCCAAGAACGTTGTTCCAAACGACCATCAATAGCAATACGATCACCTTTTTTCAAATATTGGCCACAAAATTCGGCAGTTTTATTCCAAACTACAATATTAAAAAATGAAACTGAATCTTGATTCTCTCTATTTGGCCTCCCACCTACCGCAAGACCAAATTTAGCAACAGCAGCACCACTGGGCGTATAACGAAGATCAACATCATTAGATAAACGGCCAATTAATATTACTCTATTGATATCCCAAGCCACAAGTTACTCCGCAACAATCATACGACGTAGTATACCCTGATCATACTTAGTTTCTTGTTCAAAATTACGTATTTGTTCAGGCGTCGCTTCCACTTTAACAAAATAATAAAAAGCACGGCGAAATTTCTCACGATTTTTGATCAAAATATAAGCTAACTCTCGTACTCCCATTTTCGTATCTTCAGACTGAAGACCTGCACTGACTTTTTCAAGAGCTGATTTAATACGCTCTATTACTGCTGTATATTCGTTTTCGCGGAGTAGAAAAGCGATTTCATACTTTCTCTGCATATTTCCTCCTTTCGGACCATGCCCATTTCTGGGAAGAAGGTCGATAATAAAAAAATTATAATAGAATTTGATTTTTTTGTCAATAGTTTAATAAAATAACTTAAATTACAATTGCAGACCATGTGTTAAAGGATTAACAGGTTTTCCATATTTTCGGATTTCAAAGTGCAAATGAGGTCCTGTCGAACGTCCCGTATTGCCAACATCACCAATACGTTGATTTTCTATTACCCAATCACCCGTTTTTACGCGGATCTTCGACATATGAGCATAATAAGTAGTAAATCCATTTTGATGGCGAATACGCACCATTAAACCATACCCTCCATCAGAACCAGAAAAAATCACACGACCTTCTCGTGCAGTATAAATAGGCGTACCTGTTGGAGCAGCAAGATCTATTCCAGCATGCAAACGTCGCCCTAATCCCAAAGGATGACGCCTATAACCAAATCGAGAAGTAAAACGAAAACGTTTCACAGGAGCCACAAACGAATAACCTAAAATTTCGGCCATGGCTTTTACAGTAAAATTGGCACCTGGTAGAAATAAAGTTTTGCCTTCCGAAATATCTGTAGAATCCAAACTATTAACAAGCATCGTGTCATCAAAAGAAATACCATAACGTTCCGCTATCGAAGATAAAGGTTCATCTTGGGTAGAATTGTATATAATACCAGAACGGGTCGCTAATAAAATACGCTGACCAACTCTAACGGAATGTGCATTATCTAAACTGTTCAACGATAGTACTGTAGAAATAGAAAGTCCAAATTTCTGTGCAACAGAAGACATATTTTCTCCAGGAAGAATCCGATAAAATGCAAAAGCTAATGGTTTTTTTTTTGACAGCATATCTAAATCTTGTTTAGTTTCGATAGATTTACGAAGCGCAATCGTATTAAATTCTTTCTCTGCAATCACCGAAGTAATAACCGCATCTCCCATTTTACTATAGGATAGCGGCCTCTGTGTGCCAAAGAAAAACGCCAGCATTAACAAAAATACTAGGATCCCTGCTACCATAGTAATTTGTTTTGGAATAGAATAAGATTTGAAACCAGGAACATCAATCTCTGAAGCATGAGCAAATAAACGAATAGAATTTTTAATAAAATATTTTTTTAAATTATCAATAAAACTGGTCATATTATTTTTTGACTGAATCAATATTACCCATATGGTATCCAACATAAGTACTCCTTATCTGGCATTATACCATAACTCTTATAGAAATTCAAGTATTGATCCCAATCAATTTAAAGCAAGCACCGTATAATCTTCAATCAACCACTGACCAGCTCCATTTTTGTACATAATGAAATTATAACGCAATCGGCGGCTAGTGAATCTTATTCCTTCAACAGCGTCGACAGTAACATATGCTTTATTTTCCTGAATAAGAGTTTCTTTAATATCATAGCTGATCAACGTTGAGTTCCAATGGACAGTGAGAAAGCGTTTGAAATTTTCCAGAATATCTAATTTAAAGGACCCCTCACGTGCAGCATTGTACTGCTGAGCATAATTATCAAAGCTGTTGATCAAACGTTCTGCATCGATATGCACCAAGAATCGTTCCCAATCTTTTACAGCTTGCGCTTCAAACAAGTCTGCAATACTTTCGCTAGGAAGCAAAAGTTTTGCTTCTTGAAGTATTTTTTCTCTTTCTGTCTGCACAAGAACTATTTCTTGCTGAACAGACACTGGAGGAATATGCGTAAATACCGTATAATCGGATTTAAAAAACTCGGCCCGATTATCGGGATCCGGAAAAAACGACGCCTTTACGTAATACGAATTGAAAGCTGTTATATCAAAAAAGTCGCGCAAATCAAAAATACGTGAAAAAATTTCATTCGGCTCAAGAGTAATATATCGGTACAAAGAAGGATTTGCATAGATAGTTCTTACTTGTGCATCCACAGATGGTTTAAGAGGAACTGCTTCATTTTTTATTGTGCGGAGTTCAAAACTAATGGTTTGGTACAAAGTATCTGATAATGCAATATTAACGCTTTTATTATTCGTATTATACACCGAAAGAACTATTTGTATAGGTTCAGAACTGGTATAATTTTGCTTGGCAAAAGAAATTTTCGCCATCAATCCAAAAGCAGAACTATTAATCAACAGCAAACAAAAAAATACTAATCGCACGGCACGCCTCCCACAAGATATCTCAATATCGGAACAAAAAAAAAAAATTTGAGACCGTATAAGATCTCAATTAAGAAATATCTTCAGAACTGACAACCGTATTTTCATTATCCAGCATACTCTGCATTGTACGCGCAAATAAAGCAGCACACTTCACACGGGCTGGATAATTTTTTACATTTTCGAAAATTTTCAATTTACCTAATAATTCTATACTTTCATTATCTGGCACATCATTACTAAGTATAAGAGAATCCATGTAGACATTAAGAATTTTTTTTACTTCCTCTGTTGTTTTTCCCATCAACATCTGGCTCATCAATGAACAGGAAGCCTTAAAAATAGCACATCCCTCATTATCATATTTGATGTTGACAATTTTATCACTATCTTTTTCCAAATACAACACCAGTTTATCGCCACACGACGGATTAACCCCCCAACCTTCCTGAGCTGGTGGCACCGGAAGAGTCCCAAAATTACGGGGATTACGACTATGTTCAAGAATTAATTCCTGATATAAACTTGCCAAGTTATTTGACATAAAAAAACTCCAAAAGAGCTGACAAAGCAGCTTCAAACTGCTGCCAATCTTGCTCTGTATTGTAAATAGAAGCTGAAATCCGTGACACCGACGGCAAGCAATAACGTTTCATTACAGGCTGTGTACATTGATGCCCCGTACGCACAGCAACTTTAGCTTCACTGAAAAACGAACCAGCGTCATGAGGATGAATGCCATCGACCGCAAAAGAAAAAATCGGTACTCTATTAGTAGAATCTCCAACCAACGAAACATAATCCTTGAATCGGTTGAATATTTTCTTGCCACGTTCAATATTTTGTGCTTCAATTTCTTTAATAGCTTGCCAACCTAACTGTTGTACATATTCTAAAGCGGCTCCCAAACCAATCGCTTGAGCAATGGGCGGTGTTCCGGCTTCGAATCGAGATGGTAATGAAGCATAAGTAGCTTGCTCCAGTGATACATCATAAACCATACCTCCTCCGTAAAAGAAAGGAGGCATTTTTTTGAGCAAATCTTTTCGCCCCCATAATACACCTATTCCCGTAGGACCAAAAATCTTATGGCCGGAAAATGCCAAAAAATCAATAGCACTTTCAGCTAAACAATAGGGCTGATGAGTTACACTTTGAGCAGCATCAACAAAAACAAAAATATTTTTTTCTTTACACTTTTCCGCCAAAAAATCAATAGGATTTATCGTTCCCAATGTATTGGAAACAGCAGTTATTGCAAGCAACTTTGTGTTGCTGCTTAGTAATATATCAATGTCAGAAAGATCTAACTCTCCTTTTTCCGTAATCGGAATAAAAGCCAATTCGAAATTAAATTCGCAAGCCAATTTTTGCCATGGCAGCATGTTAGCATGGTGTTCCATTTCTGATAAAACAACGCGGTCACCAGGTTGAAGAAAGGTTTCCGCAAAACTTCGGGCAAATAAATTAACAGACGCTGTCGTTCCTGATGTAAAAATAACTTCTTCTGGATACGTTGCTCCCAAAAAACGTGCTGTTATGGAGCGTGCATTTTCATATGCTTCGCTGGCCTTGTAGCTGTTGTCGAATACAGCACGGTGAATATTTGCCGTATATTCCGTATCATAACCGTGCACTGCTTTAAGAACAGCATCAGGTTTAAGAGCAGTTGCAGCATTATCAAAATAAACCCAATTTTGGTTGTTCGGCATTGAAAAAAACGAAAAATTATCACGAATAGAAGCAATAACTTGTCCAAGTTCAGCCATTTTAAGATGCCTCTGTACCAAGTGCGGTTTTTATCTTGGAAATCCAAAAATCTTCCAAATCCAATTCCATAAAAGGCTCTGCAAAAAACCCGTAAAGCAACAAAGGATACACATCTTTATCAGCAACACCTCGACTTCTCAGATAAAAGAGTTCTTCCGGATCAAAGCCACCGATAGAAACCCCATGCGAACAGGCCAGCTCAAAATACTCAATATCCAATTGGGGTCGGGCAAAAATCTGTGAATCTTCTCCCAAAAGCATCCCTTTCAACATCTGATAAGCATAAATATTTTTTGCTTCGTGATTTGCATAAATTTGACCATTAAAATTCATCGTCGAAGAGTCAAAAGTAGATGCTTTGATCATTTGGTTGCTAGTACTGTCAGGAGCCTCATGGAACATACGCACATATAAATCACATGCTTCTTTGCCGCGCAGGCAAAATCCAGTGCGCAAATCAATATGGCTCTCAGTACCGGCAAGATAACCAATAAATGCTAAGCGGTGAAACTCTATTCCCTCCGTGAACGTCTGCAATGAAATATGACTGTTTTTTTGCGCAATAAATTCGTAAATAGGCAGTATCACACCTCGATTAAACAAAGGAGGCACAACATAGATAACTTCTACATGACTGTAAGCACCTGCTTCAACAAAGATAAGTGGCATCATTAGTGAACTATGTTCAGACAAAAAATTAATATAGATTTTCACTTTACGGTTTGCCCCAACACAAATATAAACTTTTTTATCCATCAGCGACCCTTTACTACCAGCAAAAGTAATCGTCATAGTATCACGCGATTCTGGAAATTTAATATTATAAAACAAAGGATCTTTTGCTATGCTTGCTTGTTTGAAATAATTCTTATGTCTAAAAAAATAAGGAGATAGCTGATCATAGGCCATTAATGAGAAAAATTCACTTTGTTGATCAGAAAAAAAATTATAATCACTTTCCCATAGCACATCAATAATTTGACCTTTTTGGAAAGGATCCAATGCCATCGATGCCAATTTGGGAACAATCATACTGTAGCGGTATTCTTCACTTTTGACGTTTGGAAATATAACAGCTTTATCATTGGATCGATCACCAAGATACTCTTGAAAATAAGCATCTAAAGTTTTCATTTACGCCCCCTTCAGGAACGATTCAAAACCCTGCTCTTCAATTTGATGGGCAAGTTCAGCATCATTCGAACTAAGTACCAATTTGCCGTCATTGAAAACATGGATAAAATCCGGTTTTAAATGTTTCAAAATACGATTATAATGTGTAATAAGCACAAAAGTATTATCAGTTGTTTTCAATTTTTTGATATCGCTACAAATTGTAGCAAGTGCATCAACATCCAAACCAGAATCAATTTCATCAAGAACTGCCAAACTAGGTTCTAATAGAGACAGTTGAATCATTTCATTTTTTTTACGCTCACCTCCAGAAAAACCACTATTAACACCACGACTAAGGAACTCTTCGCCCATACTTAAATTTGTCATTTTCTCGCTCACAAATTCACGAAAATCCACAGCATCCATACGTTCTAACCCGTGCCGCTCGCGATAATTATTGTAAACAGTACGTAAAAAACTTTCATTATCAAGTCCAGGAATAGCCACAGGCGTTTGAAACCCCACAAATACTCCTAAAGCAGCACGTTCTTCGGGTTCCATTTCCAGCATCGAAACATAAGTACTATCCTGCATTACTAAAATATCGCCATCCGTAACTTCATAATCGGGGTGCCCAGCAATAACTTTGGCCAAGGTGCTTTTTCCACAGCCATTTCTACCCATAACAGCATGAATTTCGCCTTTTTTGAACTCTAATGATATACCTTTTAATATTTCTTTTTCTTCAATTCGTACATGGAGATTCTCTATTTTTAACATAATTTGTCCTTAATACTTTATTTTATCCTATACTATCTTCTAATTTCAATTCTAGCAGCCGAACAGCTTCCACAGAAAATTCGGCCGGCAATTTTTTAAATACTTCCTGGCAAAATCCATTCAAAATATATGATACTGCTTGTTCTCTATCCAGGCCACGCGATTGGAGGTAAAAGATTTGTTCTTCACTGATCTGACTGGTAGTTGCTTCGTGAGCAATCTGCGATGACGGATGTTTAACTTCAATATAGGGATACGTCACTGCCGAACATTCACCACCAATCAGCATGGAATCGCATTGAGTGAAATTCTTTGCATTCACTGCTGATTTCGCCATCGACACCAAACCACGGTAAACATTTCGGCTTTGTCCCGCAGAAATCCCTTTTGAAACAATGTAAGAACTTGTATTTTTTCCTAAATGCACCATACGCGTACCAGTATCAGCCTGCATCTTGTTATTGGTAAGTGCAACGGAATAAAATTCCCCCCTACTGTGGTCTCCCTTAAGAATTACTGATGGATACTTCCACGTAACTGCCGACCCAACTTCAATCTGCGTCCATGTAATTTTAGAACGATCACCCTTACAGATGCCTCTTTTGGTAACTAAGTTGTAAATGCCGCCATCTCCATCTTTATCGCCAGGAAACCAATTCTGCACTGTAGAATAATTCACAACGGCATCTTCTAAAGCAACAATTTCCACAACAGCCGCATGTAACTGATGAGATGAAAATTGTGGTGCTGTACAGCCTTCAATATAATTAACAAAACTTTTTTCTTCCGCAACAATAAGTGTACGCTCGAACTGGCCTGTTTCTTGAGAGTTGATGCGAAAGTATGTGCTTAAATCCATTGGACTGACTACACCTTTCGGTATGAAGCAAAACGATCCATCCGTAAATACCGCCGAATTAAGAGCAGCATAATAATTATCCGTAACCGGAACAACTGAACCTAAATATTGTTTGATAAGATCGGGATATTCTTTGATAGCCTCGGTGATTGAGCAAAAAATAATTCCGTGACGAGCAAGAAATTTTTGATGCGTAGTTGCAACAGACGCTGAATCAAAAATTGCATCAACCGCAACATTAGCTAGCCGTTTTTGCTCGCTGAGCGGAATTCCCAAACGTTCAAAAGTTTTTAACACTTCAGGATCTACTTCATCTAGCGATGCCTTTTGAGGCCCAGAACGTTTTCTGGGGGCCGAATAATAACGCAATTTCTGAAAATCTATTTTTTCTAACTGATTGCGCGACCACTCGGGGGGGGTCATTGTCAACCAGTGTTTATACGCTTTAAGACGAAATTCTAACATATATTCTGGCTCACCTTTGCGTTCGCTTATAAGCCGAATAATATCTTCGTTAAGCCCAAGAGGAGCCTGATCAACTTCTACATCTGTGTGAAATCCATGCTGATATTCCTGCTCCATAAATTCATGTAAAGCTGTATCACTCATATTTACTCCTTACTGAATGATTTTGAAATAATAATCTCCTAAATAATTATACCATTTTGAAACCATCACAATCAATATTTTTTTATTTTTTTAAGAAAAAAAACTTACATGCGGCTTTAATGCACAACAAATTCAGTGTCTAACAACGCATAACTTTGATCAGAGGAATCAGGGAGAACTGCATAACCATATGTATCAGTTTTAGGAGTATGATTGATATAAAACTCAGCATCATTTTTCAAAAAACAGTCATAAATAACTTCAGCATTCACTCCAACAAGATAATTCCATGTAGGAGCTATATTATACCACTGACCATCAATACGGACCTTGGTTTCCCAGCATGCATTCCTTGAGGGGTATCTCCAGCAATATAAACACCCAAAATACCAGCTCTTTGTAAAAAGAAACAATAATCCTCGCGCATATCCTTCACATACCATTCTGAAGTTTATAAAAGCACCCCTAAGATCCCCTTCATGTTCTAAGAGCATACTATAGCAAACCAATTTTATAAATTCGTCATGAATAACCCGAACTTTTTGTGCTTCCTTCATCCCAGACAAGATATTCTATAAAATTTTATCCGTATTTTGATAAATTTTTTCTATTTCTTCTATGTATAATAAATCCGATGTTGATGAACGGAACCCTACATACAATCAACAGAAGAACCTTGATAAGTTTCTATACTAGCAACTGGGTGCATCGTATATAAGCAAGGATCATCATTCATAATATGGTTAAGAACACGATTCAATTCTTCTTTGGTTATGTAAATATTTTTGTTAATCAAATTAAAAGACTATGATAAATATCATTATACACCCAGCATTGACCTTAAAGTAAAGTGATGTTCAAGGATAAAATCATATGCTTTTAAAGAGTTACCATTTAATAACGAACGCCCATAATATGGGCTGGAGTCTAATGGCATTCTCTGATATTGAAGATTCTCTTTGCCATTTTCAGTCTCGCCAATTTCTTGAGAAGGAGTCAACGAACATGCACCAAAAATAAACGAAACCAATGTCAGAAAATTCACAGTTTTTGAAAAAACATTATATTTCATCATTAAATACCTAAAATTGATAAACAACAATATCCTACTTTACTTATTGAATAAAGGCAAGAAATTTAAAAATAAACTGTAGCTTCAAAACCGTAACGGATATCCCGTTTCCAGAACGCAACTAAATGACGAGACTGCATTTGACTATACTTAAAAGAAAGCGTTAATCTGTCTAATTCTACACCTAATGCAGATGAAAATACTGGATTCCATTGTTTGTGGGAAGCAAGCCTCCTAACATGATTACCTTCCCGTTTTAAGGTGTTGATTGTATTATAATCACCAGCAACAAAAAATCCTACAATAAAGTTCAAATACCCCCACACCGGGACACGAACATCCGCACCAGCAAACAAACTAAATAACGTCGCATAATAAGATCCAAAAACACCCCGCATACCGAAACGTATTCCCGAATAAAAAGTAAAATAATTCCAGTTGTAATAGAATTCAAAGCCCATGCTTTCATAACCCATATCTGCCCATTCCTTTGTGCCACCGAGAGAAGGGTCACCAAAATAATCGCCACCCCCATGCGAGCATAAGTGAATCAGTGGAAGCCATCGGAGTTTCCAGGTATCATCAACGACAAAATCAACAAAAGTAGATACATTAAGAAAATCCGAAACCAAAAACGTATTTCCATACAACTGCTTTATATGAGATTTATAAACAAAAAAATTCAAATCAGCCAAAAACCCAATACCAATTCGGACTTTAAGTTGCCCCACTTCAAAGGGAATCACATTAAGCTCCGTTGCCAGCAAAGGAGCAAATGCCATAGCAATATCGTGTGTTTTCATGTTGGGATTAGGAAAAACAGAATGCAGATTAGGTATCCCACCAATCCAAAATCGGGTGATAAACGCATTAGGATTCTGCCACCCAAACAATAAACGTTCACGGTTACTAGTACGAAAAGGATTATATTTCCACTTTGCTCGAACTTTTTCTTGCCGAGCTATCAATTCCTCAGATACTGCTTTTGTATACCCATCTATAGGCACAATAACAAAAAGAAAGATGAACAATAATTTTTTCATTTCCCACCCCAAAACCAAATTTTAATATTTTATCAAAAAAATACTAGTTTGTCAACAGTCAAATCTTGACAAACTGAAAAGTATTACCTATAATAAAGAGCCTCATATATCCCTGTAATAAGGACAGGAGTTTCTACGTTTCACTGTAAATGAAACGCTATGATGTTATTTCATATATTCAACACATTACTTTTCAATAGTATACTGCAGTTTTTCCTATCATGAAATGATATTATGGTTCATTTATAGGCAATTCATTTCAACATAAGGAGAACTTTATGGCTATATCACTGGAAAAAATTTTTCAGTTAAAAAAACATCATACTTCGGTCAAAACCGAATTTGTTGCAGGAATTACTAACTTTATGGCTATGTCTTACATTCTAGCAGTGCACCCCACTATTATGGCAAGTGCAGGCATGCCGGTAGGCAGCGTAGCCACAGCTGTAGCTTTGGTATCCGGGATAGCATCTATTTTTATGGGTCTTTATAGTAAGTATCCTTTTGTTTTAGCGCCAGGCATGGGAACTAGCATCTTTTTCAGTTTTACGTTAGTTGCTTCAGGGATTTTCACTTGGCAGCAAGGAATATCATTAGTATTGTTTTCGGGAATTTTGTTTCTCTTGATGACTATATTCGGTTTCCGGGAAGCAACTGCACATTTTCTTCCTGCTTCTATCAAACTCGGAATAGGTGCAGTTATCGGCATCTTTCTCATTTATCTAGGGCTAAAAAACTCAGGTATCATTATCCCTACAACTCATGGATTAGGTATGGCTAAACTAAATACCCCTAATATCATATTAACTTTGGGTGGCTTATTATTAACAATTGCATTGCAGCTACGCAAAATTCCCGGTAGCATGCTGATTGGTATTATTAGCATTACATTGGCTGGGACTCCGTTGGGAATTACTCAGTGGCCCGACAAAATTTTTTCGCTACCACCGTCTTTGGAACCTGTTATGTTTAAATTTGATTTTTCTGGATTGACAACGCCTTCAACGCTTCCTTTCATTTTTGTATTTTTTATTGGAGATTTTTTTGATACGCTAGGTACTCTTTTAGGCGTTGCATCACAAGCAAAAATGCTGGATAAGAATGGAAACCTCCCTAACATTGAAAAACCTTTTTTCGTTGATGCCGTATCAACAATTATCGGTTCCTGCTTTGGATTAACTACAGTCACTACCTATATAGAATCAGCATCAGGAGTTTCTGTAGGAGGCCGAACAGGATTAACTGCTATATTTACAGGGTTATGTTTTTTTACTGCACTGCTTTTTACGCCTTTGATTTTGATGGTCCCAAATATTGCTACTGCTCCCTGCCTTATTATTGTTGGTTTAATGCTTCTAGACAGTCTAAGTCATATTAACTTTGGTACGCTGGATGATACTATTGCACCACTCAGCATGATGGCAATAACAGCATTCTCGGGATCAATTGCTAACGGAATTGCAGTTGGATTGATACTATATACGTTTATCAAGATTGTACTGGGAAAAAGAAAAGAACTATCTCCAGGACTTTATTTATTAACTGCTATTTTTATGTACTATTTGGCTCAGCAATAAAAATAAAAGCAGATTATTTTCTACGCCTAAGACCAAATTCCACCGAACGAATAGGCACTGAAAATAACGCAACAGCTCGAAAAAAATGTACTAATCTTTGCGAACGAATACCTTGAGAAACTTTATTTCTTTTTATTGACGGGACAGATGTTTGTTGCAGCATATTTCCTCCAATTATACTTTCATATTATCGGAAATTTTGCTGCGAATCATAAATTTTTCTTAAATATTGCTTATTAACATCGACCACACTTATCTGTTTTGCAGGAACAGCCATCGCTCATCGGGCATGTGCCACACTCGACTTTTTCACCTTTGAAAAAGCGCCATAATGCTTTGATACCGTTAAATAAGAAAGGACTTAGCACCAATAGAATAATAATAGTTTTCATAAAGACCTCCGTTTTAACCAAGAAATCTGGCTATTTGATAATAACACAATGCTACAACATAAGGCAAAAATACATACAATGTCAGTGTAATCCAAAAAGATTTTCTGTCAAGTTCTTGTTTAAGGGCTCCAATACAGGCAACACAAGGCACTGTCAACAAAATAAAAAGCATAAACGAATAAGCTTTCACGGGGGCTAAAGGATCATCACCCCAAATATTGCGCAACCTATTAACAATTCCTACACCACCTTCGGCTTCGAGTTCCTCTTCATCGGGAGGAGTGAACAAATCTGCAACATTCCATGTAAAAAACCCTACCACAGCTTTCTGAACTGTCACCAAAAATTCACGGCTTATTTCTCGGAGTTCTTCCCCTAATAAAAATTGAGCTTGGGGCTCATCATCATTACTATCATCTTCTGAAACAAGCACTTGCCCTAGAAAACCCACTACTGCTTCCTTGGCAATAAGAGATGGAATAATTGATACCACAGGCTCCCAGCGTTCGCCAAAGCCCAGAGGCACAAAAACCGGTTGAATTACGCGACCAGCTTTTGCGAGGTACGATTCATGAATATCGCCGTCGTTAGGAAAATATGACAAAGCCCAAATGACCATTAGTAATCCAAGGATAATACCTCCAGCCTTCTGAATATAAGACCCGGCATGTTTTGCAGCGTTTCGAAAAACTACTTTTCCATTAGGTACTCGATACGGCGGCAAAACCATTACAAAACAGCTGTTATCCGATGAAAATAGTGTGAATCTTGAAAAAATATAACTCAATACTGCAGCAATAACAAGTCCTACAAGATACATGCTTATCAAAATAAGACTAGCATTTCCTCGGAAGAAGGCAGATACAAAAAGTGCAAAAACAGTCAGCCTTGCCCCACAGGACATCAATGGAGCCAATAAAGCCGTTAATCTACGGAGTTCAGGAGTTTCAAGAACACGAGCACCATAAATTGCTGGAACATTGCATCCAAACCCCAGCATCATCGGAAAAAAAGCTTTACCGGAAAGCCCAATCTTTGACAAAGGATATTCCAACAAAACAGCAATCCGAGCTAAATAGCCACTTTCTTCAAGGACGGCCAGAAATATATAAAGAATAAATATAAGTGGAACAAAAGTTAAGATGCTGCCGATACCTCCGATCAGCCCGTCAACAATAAAAGACTGAAAAGCTGGATGCGTATCACCAAGAAATTCCGAAGCATAAGTAGCAAATTTTTCACCAACCAACCAATCTATAAAATCGATAAAAGGATTAGCTAAATTGAATACCATCGTGAATAAAATCAACATAATAGCAAAAAAACTCACCATTCCAAATATAGGATGTAAAAGTATTGAATCAGCAGCACGTGCTTGAGATGATTTGCTTTTTTTTCCAGGCTTCAAGACTACTTTCGCACTTTGAACGACATATTCTTTTTTATCAATGATATCCTGTATGAAATCGGGTACGTCATTTCTACGAGACAGTAGCACAGCATCAACATCTTTTCCAGTAAGATGGAACTTTTGCATAACGACAGAATTTTTAACAGAAAGCTGAGCTAGTACAGCAATAGGATCTAATTTAGAAGCAAAACGAGCAAGACCATAACGTTCGAACTCCCGCGAGAAGATTTCAGGGAGCTTTTGATATGCTGGTTGTGTTACTATTCTAGTTTTGCTTTTCCATACTGAAAAATCTTTTGTTTCATCTAACAAAGTTTTTAGTTGCTCCACTCCTTGCCCTGTTCGAGCACTGAAAGCAATCAACGGATAACCTAATACTTCTTCTAATGCTTTAATATCCAGTTCCTGAGATTGGCTGAATTCATCATAAAAATTCAGCAATCCGATCACTGGAACTCCAAGTTCTCCCAATTCTGCAGAAAGCATAATATTTTGGTGCAAATTATTCACATCAATAATATTCAAAAAAACATCAGCATCACTGCCGAAAATTTCTTGAGCACTAATACCTTCATCTTGGGAACACGGAGACAAGCTATATAAACCGGGAAGATCTAAAAGATGAATTTTTCCGTTACTCAAATTTAAAACACCTTCTTGGCGAGAAACTGTTACACCTGCCCAATTACCAACACTGAATGATGACCCGCTTAAAATATTCAAAACGGCGGTTTTTCCCACATTCGGATTGCCGATTAAAAATGCTTTTTTCATTGCGCTGCTTCTCCCAATAAATACTATATTAATCTAGAGTTCAATCATGAGCAATTGAGCTTCTTTCTTACGCAGTGCAATACGGGAATCGTTAATTTGAAAAATTATAGGATCAGCAAAAATTGTTTGCTTTTCAATAGAGATCGGGCAGCCTTTGCAGACACCCAAACTAGTTAATTTTTGGAAGGTCAGTCTGTCAACATTGTTGAAATGACTGATCTTTCCAATACAATGCTTACAGTCGTTATTGAGTAACTCAATAGCCGGACAAATTCTTTTCATAAAGTCCTCTTAACATTAATTTTAAAAAAATATGATATTTTTATTATAAAAAAATAAAATAAGACAAATCAAGGACTATACAAAAAAAATTAAAAAATAAGATTAAATTTTTTATACAAAGATAAGAATGAAAAAATAATTTATATTTTAACAAACAATCCGAAAAGAATCACTTCAGTCAAGAAAAAAATCTTCCCTATCTGTCAAAATAACGGGACCGTCATAAGTAATAGCAATAGAATGCTCCCAATGACACGACGGTTTACCATCTTGAGTAACTACAGTCCATCCATCATCTAGTACAACAACTTTTTCTGTTCCCAAATTAATCATGGGTTCTATTGCTAAAGTCATCCCTGCTTCAAGTTTGGGTCCTTTTCGTTTAGGATCATAATAATTGACAATACTGATGCCGTCATGTAGGCGCTTACCTATGCTATGGCCACAGAATTCACGGACAATACCATACTTTTTCTTAACCACTGATTCTACTGCTTTGCCGATATCGCCAATATAATTTCCTGGTTCGCATACGCGAATAGCTGCTTTAAGGGCTTCTTGTGTAATTCGGGATAATTCTTCCACTTCGTTAGATACTTTACCTACCAAAAAAGTATAAGCGGAATCACCATAATATCCATTTAATTCAGCACCGATATCGACAGAAACAACATCACCATCTTGAATGGCACGATCTGAGGGTATGCCATGAATAACCTCTTCATTAAAAGAAATGCATATTGAAGCAGGAAAAGGCCTAACACCGCACATAGGAGCATAATTTTTAAATGCAGGACGTCCTCCTCGGGAAAAAATTAAGGCTTCTACAGCAGCATCTAATTCTTTTCCTGTTATTCCTGGTTTTATGATAGTTTTCAAATAATTAAAACAATCCGCAACTAATTTACCGGCCTGCTTCATATAGCCGATTTCTAGAGCCTTTTTTTTCATAAAACCCCACAAAATTATTAATTTTCTTATATATTCGGCAAGTCTTCTGTGGAACCTTGAGATTTTATATTTTTATTTGAGATCTTTTTTGAGAATCTATCCTCATCAAGACTAGGAATTTCAATTTTTGGAGAAGCACCTGGTTTTCCGGTGATATCGATTGTCCCTTGAACTACCACTCCAGGTTCAATGACCATCTTTGGGGATTTGATATTACCTAAAACACGTCCTGTCGACAGCAATAGTACCTCTTCGCTAGCTTCAATATTACCCATAAAAATACCTGCTACTGCAATAGTTTTAGTGTAAACAGTATCAGTTTTGAGTTTCCCAACAGGGCTAATAAACAAATGATCTTTAACAGTTAATTCCCCTTCAAAATGTCCATCAATACGAAAAGAGCCAGCAACATGAAATTTGCCTTCGAAAATAGCGCCTTCGCCTATCATGCTGTTGGTATTAATTTCTTTACTCATTTTACTCTCCTGACTGCTCAATAAATAATCATTCCATGAAATTATAGAATATTTCACAAAATAAATCAAATTTCATTATCAGAAAATTCAACATTTTAACTGTATTCTTTTTTTAGATATCTAAAGGTTAAGTACTTATTGGATTTATAAGATTTTTAGAGCGTAAGAATTTTATTTAATATTGTTGACGAGCATTATAAAATTCAGTATAATAAGTCTAGTAAGAGAATGATCTTACCGGATGGAGGAATTTATGTTTATGGATTTTGGAGTTTTTTTATTTACCGTAGCGTTATTTTATTATGCTATTCTCATGCTGGCCGATCAATGGGGATCTGCCATTGAACAGAGCATAGCCAAAAAAGAGCAGCCTTCAGGAATTCTTGTATTCCTGAAAAAAGGAGCAGATTTATTCACTCAGCCAAAAGTAAGACAAATTTCCGGTTTTGTTGCATTTTTCCTAGCTTTGTGGAACTTTTTTGCTCCTGATTTCGGATCATTTGGGAACATCACAGTTATTGGTGCTTTAATTCCCTGTTTAATTTTGTTTATCGATTCACTACTCCTGACACCTGAATTGCTGGATTGGATACAGCTACCTGATTCTTGGAAAGAAAAAATATTAGGCTTTACAAGTTATTTTTCTTTGACATCAGGTTGGTTGACTCTGATCATTGCAGTTTTACATATGATTTTTCATGAACTTCCTTTTCTATAAGAAAAGAAAGAAAAGATTTGTGAGGTCGATATTATGTGGCAACAAGTTTTAAGCCGTATAGCATTAATTTTAGCAGGAATTTTAATCATTTCTTTTTGGCTGCCGATATTATTATGGTTGTTTGTTATATTTGCATCTGTATTTGCTATTATGCTGATTATTTCGCTTTTTACTGACAAAACTAGTGTTCGTGTCATTAAAATGACCAGCAAACCACAGCCTCAAAATCCATATAAACGTTCTCACACAAAGGTAATTGATATTACTGAAGATCAGGAGAAAAAATAATGTCTATGCAGATTGGCGACATTTCAATTGCAGAAATAGTAGCGCAAACCAAACATCTAGAACTGACAGCCCGTCGCTTAGTTAATGATTCCTTGCAAAGCGATTATAAGAGTTCATTCCGTGGCAGAGGTATGGAATTTGACGAAGTACGCGCTTATTCATTGGGTGATGATGTACGTGATATCGATTGGAATGTTACGGCTCGTATGAACGAACCTTTCATCAAAACATTCATTGAAGAGAGGCAGTTAACTACTTATTTTATTGCAGACATTTCGGCTTCAGAGGATTTTGGATCTCGGATCTCCAAAAGGGCGATAATGGCTGAAATATCGGCTTTACTTGGTTTTACAGCATTTTTTTCGAATGACCGAATAGGTATGCTTTTATTTTCTGATAATATTGAGAAAGTTGTTCCTCCGACTCATAGTCATTCGCATTTACTCAGGATTATCCGCGACATATATTATTTTCAAGGAAAATCACGGCTGACAAATATCAGTCAGTCGTTGCATAGTGTATCGTCGATGTTGAAAAAAAAATCCATAATTTTTCTTCTTAGCGATTTTTTTGACAAAAATTATGAAACCGCGTTAGCAAAATTAGCACGTAGACATGAAGTTATACCTATTGTCATTTATGACAAAATAGAACATAATTTTACTAGTATGCTGCATCTACCAATAGTGACGGAATTGGAAGATATTGAGACAGGAATATCAAAATTAGTTAGTTTGCAACATCATTCGATCACCAATAATTCCTCCTTTGTTGAAAATTATAGAAAAACTTTTCGAAATCTGGGCTTGGAATATGCTGAAATCAATGCAGACACTGACTACGTTAAAACTATTGATATTTTATTGCGGAAACACGCGAGACGATTTTAATGCAAACATTAATAGGCTCAGATGAATCATTAATCCAACAGGCTGTTCAAGCCCTCTATGCCGGAGATCTTGTTGTATTTCCAACAGAAACAGTATATGGTTTAGGAGCAGATGCAACTTCAGATAAAGCATTAAAGCAGATATTTGCAATCAAAGGTCGACCCACAAATAACCCTCTTATTATCCATGTAGCATCAATTAATAATGTCTTACAAGCAGCGGCTTCTATTAACTCTATTGAAGAAAAGCTGTTAGAAATATTCGCACCAGGGCCACTGTCATTAATACTACCCAAAAACAACAAAATTAGCCACATTGCTACGGGGGGATTGGATACAGTTGGAATTCGAATTCCTGATCATGATTTAGCATTAAAATTATTATCTAGGCTTGATATACCAATTGCAGCACCTTCTGCTAATATTTCAGGAGCAGTTTCTCCAACAACTTTAGAAATGAGTCAGTTCTACATGGATCAAAAAGTCCCCATTATTCTTGATGGTGGTCCTTTAAGCATCGGTATTGAATCTACAGTAGTCAAAGTAGAAAAAGATCAAATTTTTATCTTACGGCCGGGAGCTGTCACTGCAGAAATGATCGCAGATGCAACTGACATAAAACCAAGTCATAATCTTCACGAAAGTCATCGTTCTCCGGGAACTCAATTTAAACACTATCAACCACAAGCAACTGTTGTCTTCTTTGAGTGTGGTGAAGAAATATTTTTTTCAGAACATTCGGCATTATTATCACTGCATTATTATAATACTAATGTTGACTGCTATTTCTTTGACTCTATTATTTCGTACGCGGCAGCACTATATAAAACTTTTTTTGAATGTGACAAAAACAATACACACACTATATATTGTGAGCTCCCTCCTGATTACGGAGAAGGAAGAGCATTACGTGACAGAATAATACGCGCTGGAACAAAATATAAAAAAGGGATATTATGAAAAAAGAAGCATTAACATTTCAAGAAATTATTTTCCGCTTAAAAGAATTTTGGGCTCAACACGGTTGTCTTATTAGAGAAGGATATGATTTAGAAACAGGAGCTGGCACATTTAATCCGGATACTTTTTTAAGATCCTTAGGCCATAAACCGTGGTCTACAGCTTATGCAGAACCATGCCGTCGTCCGGGTGATGGACGCTATGGCGAAAATCCTAATCGTTTAGGATTTTATTATCAATTTCAAACCCTATTAAAACCTGCTCCCGATAATGTTATCGATTTGTATATTAATAGTTTAGAATGTTTAGGGATTGATATCAAAAAACATGATTTAAGATTTGTCCATGATGATTGGAAATCACCTACACTTGGAGCATGGGGGTTAGGTTGGGAAGTTTGGTTGGATGGTATGGAAATCACTCAATTTACTTATTTCCAACAAGTAGGAGGAATTACATTACCCTTAGTTCCGGCGGAAATCACGTATGGCACAGAAAGGATAGCAATGTATTTGCAGAATGTGGAACATTTCAAAGATATTCAATGGAATAAAAATACCAAATATGGCGATTTACATCTGGATTCAGAAAGGGACTATTCAATTTATGCATTCGAAGTAGCAGATAAAGATTTATATTTCAAACTTTTTGACAGTCTTGAAAAAGAATTTTCACACGCTATTCAAGCTGGAGCTGTCTTTGCTGCCTATGACTTAGCTATTAAATGCTCTCATATTTTTAATATGCTTGGTTCGCTTGGCGCCATATCCGTAACAGAAAGAGAATCCTATATTTTAAAAGTCCGTACGATGACCTCACAAGTAGCTCACGCATGGGTAGATAGGCAAAATTCTCATCAATATTGAGTCAACATTGAGTCAACATGGAAACAACAGATCTCAGCAGATGAAACGTTTGAGTTGCCCAGTAGGAAACAAATTTAGTTACTGGCATTGAAGGAGCATTGATCCAACCATAATAGTTAAGCAAACCGATAAAAAAACCAATAATTAGCATAGCTTGTATCGTGCCTAATACAACTCCTAAAATATGGTTGAGAAAACTCAATTGAAATGTATAAATCACACGCGAAACAAAATGACCAAGCATTGCTGCTAAAATATAAATAACAATAAATACAAAAACTGCAAATAAAATAATATACATTTTACTATGAGTATATTGAGGCAATAAACGGTACATAAGTCCTAAAGAGAATTGATGAGAAAAAATAACACCGCCGATTAAGCCGAACCAAGAAAAAAATAATGCAGTAAATCCTTTTATAGCACCTAAGATTGCACCAATAATTAATACTGTAATTGTTATATATTCAATAAATGCTTCCATATTTTATCCTTAGTATTTCTCTAAAATAATATTTCGGTATTTGATACCAAAAACTAAAAATAATAATTTTTGATTTATTATAAGTCAATTTGAGAAATTTTTGTTTTTATGCTATGATTATGGTAATTATTTTTGAATTTTGTTTGGAGGAAGCAAATGTTTGTCCTTAAAGGAACTCCAATTAGTACTGGAATCGTTGAGGGGCCGATTTTTCTTAAAAAGAATTCTAAAAGAATGTTCAATTATACAACCGCAAAATTTCAGGGTAAAGAAGTAGAAGTTTTTTTATACCAGGACTCATTAACAAAACTTAAAGAAGAATTAAAATCACTAAAATGGAATCATGAAGAAGTTTCTGATAAAACAGGACAACAAATGATTACCCTTTATAATTCATTAATTAATGATGATTTTTTCAAATATAAAATCCCACAATGCATTTGTGATGAGCAAATTTCTGCACAAGAAGCTATTCTAAAAAAATTAGCGCTTATTAAAAAAGACTTTGATGCTCTAGATAATGAATATTTCCGTGCTCGCTATCAGGATTTTGCTGCTTTGGGGAATAGGATTTTAGAAATATTGAATGGCTCATCGACAATTCAAAACATCACGGATCCTGTTATTTTTATTGCTCAATCGCTCTCCGTAGCAGATCTTCTGACATTTTCAAAAGATAAAATTTTAGGAATTGTTACTTCAGAAGGCGGAATTACTTCCCACGCAGCTATTTTAGCAGAATCTATGGAAATTCCAGCTATTTTTGGAGTAAAAGATTTACTATCTCATGTCAAAAATAATCAAAATATTATCATGGACGCATACAAAGGTGAAGTAATCATAAATCATAACAGCAAAATGTTGGAAAACTATCGAACTCTCAGGCAAATGCGTATAAAATATGAAAATAAAATTTTAGAATCTATAAGCCAATCTTTCACAACATTAGATGGCCAATCATTGGAAATAATGGTAAATGTTGGATCATTACACGATATTACTCTGGCTAAAAAACACCACGCAGACGGAATAGGACTTTTAAGAACAGAAGTTTTCTGTTTGTCAAAAAAGCGAAGTTTGAATGAAGAAGAACATTATCAATATTATAAAGAATTTTTGACGTATGCCAATAATTATCCAGTTACGATTCGAACTGTTGATTTAGGTGGCGATAAATTTTTAAAACATAGGGATAAAAATTTAATAAATGAGCTCAATCCCTTTTTAGGATACCGTTCTACACGAATGTTTATTGACTCTCCGGACGAGTTAAAAATGCAATTGCGCGCTCTAATTAAAGCATCCTCTATTAATCCCAAGATAAAAATAATGTTGCCCTTTATTTCAACACTGGAAGATCTCATGTTCTTAAAAGATATCTATTATCAAGCAGCAGACGAATTAAAAGATGAAATTCCTAATGGCAACAAAATACCATTAGGAATTATGGTAGAAGTGCCGTCCGTTGTTATCTGCATTGATGATTTTCTCCCTCATATTGACTTTATCAGTATTGGAACTAACGATCTTACTCAATATATTCTTGCTGCAGATCGAAATAATCCACTTGTAGCACGTTATTATCAAAACAGCCACCCTTCTATTATCAAACTCATTTACCATGTTGTACAGAAAGCGAACAAATTCAAAATACCAGTTTCTTTGTGTGGAGAGATGGCAAAAGAAGCGGTTTATACACGTTTATTTCTGGGTATAGGGATGCGTTCGTTAAGTATGAATCCTTTATTTTTGCCGCTGGTGAAATTTGTCAGCTCATACAGCAATCCAAAAGAATGTCTATTTTTATGGAAAGAAATTGTTAAAATGAAATCAGCACATGAAATTGATGCTTTTTTAGAAGAAGATCTTAATAATTTTCTTAAAGAAAAAGGAGCTTATTTTGACGGTCAAAGTATTTTTATTAATGATCAGTTGGAGTCATCATGATCGGAGCAGTAAAAGGAAAACTTATTCATAAAACAGATTCTAAAATATTAATCGAAACGGCATCAGGTATTTGTTATGATATCTTTGTATCCGATCGACTCCTGAATAGTTCTACAGAAAATGATACTTTTTTTATTTATACTTCACTTATTGTTAGGGAACAGGAAATGTATTTAGTTGGTTTCCATACATGGGAAGAACGGAATTTATTTGATTTGTTAATCACAGCAAAAGGAATAGGACCCAAACAAGGGCTTAAAATCCTCAATGATTTGACAGGCTATGAATTAAGAACTGCAATAGTAACCGGTGATGTAGCCAGTTTATCGAAGATTAAAGGCATTAGTGCCAAAAAAGCAGAACAATTAATTTTAGATCTCCAAGAAAAAATGCAAAAAAATATCTCGCATGCTGAAATGTCTACGATAAATATTTCTCTACCTAAAAAGAAAATGGAAATTCTACTTACAATGCGCACACTTGGTTACAGCGATACAGAAATTAAAAAACCTTTAGATGAATTTTGTGACAGCTGTGATATGGAAATGTCAGTAGAACAGCTTATTGTTTTATTTTTATCGTTTTTAAGAAACAAGTAAAGGAGGTCTTTTTATGCGTATTATTTCCCGAACAACTCGTCAAAAAAATATATTTTCTCATTTATCTCTCTCCCAAACTGAAAAATCGAAAAAACTATTCCTACATATGATGGATGATATTAATGATGAACCCATACTTGAACAAATGCTTCACAATAGTGATGAAGTTTTAAATAATATATCATTATTAGGAGAAGAATTAGATAAAATAGGACGGGAGCTAGCTGAAAAACCATTACCAGAAAATTTTGCGCGTTATAAAAAATATATACGTTTGATGGTTAAAGGTATCGTAAAAAATTCCATTACTAAAGAAATTACTGCTCGGGTGGGACTAACAAGAACAAAATTATTTAAGATTTCTCAACAAATAGATCAAACTTTAGCTGATTTAGCTCAAAGAATACTTAATGACGAACGAAATCGTATTGACATTTTAAATTTGACAGATAAACTAAAAGGATTAATCCTTAATATTCTCACTTAAGCTAATAATTTTAATGCCATTTGCATAGCCTGATCAAAAAAATTCTCAGTAGTATTTTTGCACCAAGATAATTTTATATCTTTTCCTTCACTCAAATCAAAAAGAATAAGCTCATTGATAGGATAACCTGCATATTCTGATAACAAAGCATAATAAGATAATTGCCTATGATAACGTTCCAATTTATTTTTTATCGATAACTTATAATCTGTAATAATATTTTTCTCATGAGATACAAGAAATAAATCTACCGTTGCCCGTATGATAATATTATTATCATGATTAACAAGATAGGCAACTTCACGCTCTTTATCAATCAAAGTGTTGTTTTTATATACTCGTTGATAAAACTCAGAGTTCCAATACAAATAAGCATACCGTAAAATATCTTCAAAAAATAATTTCATATGAGGATAATGCAAATTAAGATAAGTTTCCACCTCATTTTTGGGGGGCATATCTAAATTTTGCAATATATGATGTAAAATAGATCCAATTTCAAGAGTATATGAATATAATGCACCTTCATCAAGTTCTTGTATATAGTTATTAATATCAAAATTTTTAATTTTATATTTTTTTTGAAAATATTTTGGAGAAAATTCAGCATCTAAAAGTTGCGTTACTGATAAAAATTGCGGTATTATTTCTCGATTCTGCTTAATATCTGCTTTGCTTTTTAGAGATTCATAATAACAGGTAACATTTTGATCTAGCCTTTCTTGATCAGCCGGTATTAAAGGCTCTTTTTCAGGAATATCTTCAATTTTATTACATAGAGATGAAAATTTTTCTATTAATTCTATATTGAAAAAAGTAGACCAGGTTTTATCATGCAAAATTTCAGATTTTTTTTCTACTTTCTTGACGATACTTTGAAGGCCACAAAAATAAAATTTTTCTTTTGCCCGCGTCAAAGCCACATATGCCAGGCGCTTTTGCTCAGATAATTGTTCCTTTTTATAGAGATCAGATAATTTCTCACCTAACTCATCTTTTCCCAGAACATTGAATGCAATTTGATCCTGGATAAAAAGTGGAAATTTTTCTCTCAATGAAGAATTTTCATGAATATAAAAAACACAGGGAGCTTCTAAACCTTTAGCAGAATGAATCGTCATTATTCTGAGAGTTTTTCCTTCTTCTCCTAAAAATTCCGCAGTATCCGTTGAATCAGGATGTTGATCAACATAGTTAAGGAATTCGTATACACTCATTGAATAATTTTGCTGCAACATTTGTACTTCCGTAAGAAATAAATGCATACTTGCCAATGCTTCTCCAGGATTGGGATACAATTGCAGAACGTAATCATATTCTGTTTCTTTTATTATTTGATCAATTAATTCATCTAACGGAATGCGGTCTCGAAGAGAAGCCAAATGAGTAATAATTTGTTTATCATGATTTTCTAAAATATCATATATAGAAATATTAAGTTTTAATGAGGTCTCAATCAATTTATCTATTTCAGGATCACTTTTTCTAAAAAATTCACTTTTAAGCAGAGAGACCAATAGAAAATTATCCTGTGGCATAACTAATACTCGTAAAAACCGAATCAATGGCATAATATACGGACTGGTCCATAATGGCTCTTTAATTGATGAAGTCACTGGAATATCAGGCAAATATTTTTTTAATACTTTCTGAAACTTAAGAATATCTCTATTTCTTTTCAATAAAATAATAACATTTCCAGGATTGGTACCTTGTTCCATTTCGCTACTAAGCAAATGCACTGCTTGAATAAAAGCCGTATCTAATGCTTCAGAACATGTATAAAAAAATTGTGCAGGAACATCTCGAAAAGACTCTTGTGGAAAATAAGTAATATTTTGAGCATCGTTTGCAAAAATTTCACTAAAAAGGTGATTGATGAGTTTTACATATAATTTACCAGAACGATAATTGGTTTTGAGTTGTTTTGGCTGGAACCCTTTTTTTTCGAATTCTCTTTGAGTATCATAAAATACTTGTACATTTGCTTTACGGAAGCTGTAAATTGATTGTTTTGGATCCCCTACAAAAAATGGAACAATATGATTATGCTCCAAAATTTTATTGACAATTTGCTTTTGAATATCCGATGTATCTTGAAACTCATCAATAAATAAAAATTTCATGTTTCCGCAGACTTTTTGGTCAAATAGAGGATTTTTTAAAATATCTAAAAATAAATATTCACTTTCACTAAAAGAAATTTGATTATCTTCATGATAAATTTGATTTAATTTCTGAGAACATAATTGTGAAATAGGTATAATTAATGGAATTAAAATTTGATATTGACATGTAATAAATTCTTTATACTTTTGATTACTTATTTCTCTTAATTGCAACCCTTCTGAATCTTTTAATTCACTGAATATATACTCTCCAAGAATATCTTTAGAAAACAAGCTTAGAAGATGGTCCTTATTGAAATTACATAAATTTTGATAGAATACTTTATTGTTCTTTGTCAACGGTTTATAAGCATTTTCTGTTTCTAAAGCAGCAATAAGAACATTTAATTTAGGATAAATAATATCAAAAATTTTTTGTACAGAGTCATTAGTATTTAATATATTCTGTATTTGATTATTAAAAATCATATATTGAGAATTCTCTAAAGCATCGTAGATCATATTTTCGTTATGCTGTGTGATAAGCTCTCGCAAATCTTGGAAGAGTTTTTCCCATTGTGCGAATCCACATAAACTTATGCCCAGTGTAAATATTTTCTGCAAAATTTTAGATTCCTTATGTTCAAAAAGAGACTGAAGCGTAGAAATTTGGGCTTTAATTTCGGCATTCGATACTCTACTATTCTCCTCTGTAGGAGATAAATTACTATTCAACCCTGATTCTAAGGGATATTGTTTTAATTTCTGCAAAATAAATCCATTAATCGTTGTGATAGTACTTAAAGATAATAAATCATTAATTTCTTCTTTTTGATCGTTCAAAATCTTCATCGCTTCTAAGATATTAATATTAGAATGAAACTTCGAAAGATTTAAAATCATGTCTGGCAATTCATTATTTATCCAGAGTTGATTCATACGATACCGAATGCGTTCTTTCATTTCAGCAGCAGCTTTTTTAGTAAAAGTAAGTGCTATAATAGAACTCAACGCTTCTGCAACTGTTTTTTCTTCTCCAACAAGCAAATAAAGAAAACAAACTATCCAACGTTCTGTTAGGATAGTTGTTTTACCACTCCCTGCTGAAGCTTCTAAAATCGTTGGAACATTGTTATTAAAAATAATTGATGGATCATCAAAATTAAAAGAATATGCCATTTTTTTGCATAATTTCAAACTATCAGTAAAAATTAAATAAGATCGTCAAATGCTTGAATTAATTCTTCTTTCTTATGATCATTATAGGGAACTGGCTGATCAATATCTGCTATACTTTCGTAGGCTAATTCCGTATAATCTGCATCTATAATCGAAGGATCGTCCATATTATTATCAATATCATTTTTCATATCATTGGAGAGAATGGATTGATAAAAATTAGCACGTTCTGTATCACCTAAAGCATAATAAGTTTGATATATTTTTTTGTATAAATCAAGAGGCTGATTTAATTCCAATGCCATCAAATACATTGCTAATGCCGTATTGTATTTTTTATTCTTGAAAGCATCATCTCCTGTCGACAAAAATTGCTGAAAAGTCTCTTCATCATCTAAATCTATGCCAAGCTTTTGAGCAACGACATGTGCTTGATCGCCAATAGGATATACTTCCAATGCCGCACGATAAAATTCTTTTGCTTTTTTGGTATGTTTTGCCGCTTGATAAGCATCAGCAGATTCTACCATTGCAACAAACAATGAATGCCTATCCATAGGACTCATTAAGCTGATTGTAGGATTAAGACGTGCAAATGATGCAGACGAAAGACCCAAAACGAGACACAATAAAAATAATTTTTTCATAAATATTCCTCCATTTTAACAATCCGCTACACAAGATTGTTAAGCCCTATATTATTATAAAAAATAATTGTTCCAAGGTCAAATTATTTTACAATAACCTTATTAAGTAGACAAAAAAGCCAAAATACTCTATAATAATCAGCAGCAAAATACCAAATTCAAGAGGTAAAATATGAAGGGGTTATTTGTTAGCTTTGAAGGTGTGGAATGTTCGGGAAAATCTTTGCAATGCAAACTTTTATATGAATACTGCTTAAAGCATGAAATTCCTGTAATATTAGTTCGTGAACCTGGAGGTACCCCTTTGGGTGAAAAATTACGTGATCTTTTGTTAACGGAAACATCAACTCCTATTACAGAATTCTTCATTTTTTCTGCAGCACGCAGTCAATTAACAGAAACAAAAATTATTCCTCATCTGGAACAAGAATTTGTCGTTATCAGTGATCGTTATTTTCATTCTTCTTTGGTTTATCAAGGCTTTGGGCGCCATCTGGACCAAAAAGTATTAAGAGAAATTTCTCAAGTCGCTGTCTTCAACAAGCATCCTGATATTACTTTTTTGTTAAACCCTCCACTAACAACCATCACAGAACGCTTGCAGATTAAACATAAAACCATTGGTCTAGACAGAATTGAACGTGAAAGCAAAGAATTTCATGAAGCTATTTGGAAAGGATACCAGAAAATAGCATCTGACTTTGATTATATCGAAATAATAGATGCTAGTTCTGATCCAGAATCAATTCATATGACTATTTTAGATTTATTAGCTCAAAAAGATAAGCGATTTATTAATTTATAATCATTTTGGAGATCTTATGAAGGTATGGAATTTATTGTTTTTATGGCTGCTTTTTATGAACCAGCCTATATTTCCTGTATCAGCAAGTGATGGAACTTACAATGATAAAATTATTCTAGTTTGGAAAAAAATTCCTGCCGCCGTCAAATATAAAATTTTAAGAATCGATCATATTCCTAAAAAAATACATAAAGGCAAAGAAATTACCTTAGAACCCCAAGTTTTAAGTATTGTCACAAATACTGAATTTACTGATTCTAAAGTTTCCTTCGGTGAACACAAATATATCATTGTAGCACTCGACCATCAAGATAACGAAATTCACCGCATGGAAGATATTGGTCATCGAAAAGTTAGTGATATTGAATTTTTTCTTGAATTTCAAAAAGGAATCGATTCTTCACTACCTCGTATTCGTACAATGAAAATGCTTAACTTTGTTGGTGAAAAAAAATCTGGTTGGCGTGGCGGACATTTGATCTATAAAACTACAGGCATTATAAAAAAACCATTAAGAATTATGATTGAATATAAAGATTTCATTGATCAAAGTTTGAAAATAAACGGCACTTACGAAGTTCAGATTTTTAAACTCTTTAAACAACAAGGAAAGTTAGTAGGTACCCTATCTGTTGATGGTATTTATAAAGGAACTATCACTCATGACCTCATTATTGATAATGGGCGTGCTATTGGTGGAACTTACAAAGTTCAACAATCAGGAAAACCAATGACTACACTTCCATGGGATATTACAGAGCACCCTCTTGATGATTCTCAATATGAAGATGTTCTCAAAAATACACTAAAAGAAACAAATAATGAGTAAAATATACAATTCCACACTTACATAGCTATAAAAATAGATTGAAAAAGAAAAGGTATTAGATAATAAGTTCAAATTTACTATCAATTTCTACTACCTTGTTCATTATTTTTCTATTTAGTTTATAACTTTATAATACAAATATTATTTATATACAGGCAGATATACTCTACCAAGATTATAAAACGTTTCAATTCCTTTATAAATAGCACCATTTCCTAATTCTTCCTCAATGCGAAGTAATTGATTATACTTTGCTAAACGATCTGAACGAGACATTGATCCTGTTTTAATCTGACCTGCATTTGTTGCAACAGCTAAATCAGCAATCATTGCATCTTCGGTTTCACCAGATCGATGTGATAAGATAGATGTATATTTAGCAGTTTTCGCCATTTCAATGGCATCGAAAGTCTCTGTTAATGAGCCTATTTGATTGACTTTGACCAAAATAGAATTAGCAGTACTATTCTCAATGCCTTTCTTCAAATATTTTACATTAGTAACAAAAAGATCATCACCAACAATTTGAATTTTATTTCCTAGTTTTTCTGTCATCAATTTCCAGCCTTCCCAGTCGTTTTCAGCAAGTCCATCTTCAATGGAAACAATAGGATATTTGTTGCACATTTCTACCCAGTAATTGATCATATCATTTGAATTAAGAACTTCATTATTGGATTTCCAAAAAAGATAACCTTTTTTTCCCTGTTCCTCTGCATGATTCCAAAGCTCTGAAGTAGCTGGATCTAATGCAATAGCAATTTGTTCTCCGGGTTTATAGCCGGCTTTTTCGATAGCCGCTGTCAATAATTGAAGTGCTTCTTCATTAGACTGCAAATCAGGTGCAAATCCACCTTCATCACCTACTGAAGTATTATATCCTTTTGATTTAAGCACGTCTTTCAGAGCATGAAAGGTTTCTGCAGCATAGCGAACCGCTTCACGGAAAGTTGGTGCCCCAATAGGAGTAATCATAAATTCTTGAAAATCCACTTTATTACCCGCATGAGATCCACCATTAATAACATTGCAAAGCGGTACTGGTAAAACTTTGGTATTCGTACCGCCAAGATACTGATAAAGCGGCACATCCAAATAATGAGCAGCAGCTTTTGCAGTAGCCATAGAAACTGCTAAAATAGCATTAGCACCTAATTTGCTTTTATTATCTGTACCATCAAGAGCTATCATTGTTTTATCAACAATAACTTGATCAAGAGCATCTAAACCGCATATTTCGTCAACAATAATAGTGTTAACATTCTCTACAGCTTTGAGCACTCCTTTTCCTAAGTAACGACTTTTATCACCATCACGGAGCTCAACTGCTTCATTTTCGCCTGTCGATGCTCCGCTTGGTACAGCAGCTCTACCGATAGTACCATCTTCTAAAATCACGTCTGCCTCGATTGTTGGGTTACCTCGAGAATCTAAAATTTCTCGAGCATGAATATCAACGATTAAAGACATAAGTGCCTCCATAAATAATTTCTAACTTTGAAAATAAAGTTTATCACAATTTTCTCGAAATGTCAATTCTACGCTATTCAAAATTATATTTTCGCGCTCGTAACTTACGTTGCTGTTTTTTATTATCATACATTTTGTTCCAATCTTTTTTTGCAGCAAGCACCCTGTCTTTTTCGATCTTTCTGATGAATTTCTCATCTTCTGATCCTTGTTGTTCTAGCATCTGCAAAGCATACATTTCTTTAGCTTCCACTGTTGTCACATTTTTTTCTGATAGTCTCAAAACTGTATAGTGATAAACGCCAATTTCTTTTTGTATGCTAATAACATCACCAATCTTAACAGTTTTTGATGCTTTCACCGGCTCGTTGTTGACACGGATTTTATTGTTTTCAATGTAAGATACGACTTTAGAACGCTGCTTAAAAATAAGAGTTACTTTAAGCCACTTATCAAGCCTCATGGCTCATTACTTCTGGAGCAGAGACACCCAGCAATTCTAATCCATTGGCAAAAACTGTCCGTGCAGCAACACATAACGCTAATCGTGATGATTCATTAGGATCGTCAATAATTCTGCAGTTCTTATAAAAACGGTGGAAACATGAAGCTAATCCTTCAAGATAAGCAGGCAATTTTTGTAAATCAAAATCATGAGCAATTTCTAAAATAATATCTTCAAATTTTACTATTTCTCTAAGCAACTCTTTTTCATGTTCGCCTTTAAAATGCTGAAAATCGGCATCCAGCTGGGTATTTCTTAAAATAGAACAAATCCGAGCGTGAGCATATTGAACATAATAAACAGGATTATCATTACTGATAATTTTTGCTTTCTCCAGGTCAAAATCAAGTGCTGAACGGATAGGACGCCGTAACAATAAATAACGTAATGCATCAACACCTATCTCATTAATTACTTCATCCAACGAAATCAAATCACCAGTACGTTTTGACATACGAACAGGCTCACCATTCCGGAACAAATTCACCAGCTGCCCTAAAAGCACAAATAATTCACCACCAAAAATTTTTACAGCTGCAGCAATCCGTTCCACATAACCATGATGATCAGCACCTAAAATATCAATCAAAAAAGAATATCCTCGCTTTATTTTGCTGAAATGATAGGCAATATCTGCAGCAAAATAAGTATACGAGCCATCACTTTTAACCAAAACACGATCTTTATCATCCTTTCCTAATTCAGAAGAACGAAACCATAGTGCTCCATCTTTAGTGTAAGCAGCATTTTTTCCCTTAAGTTTTTGGATGGCTGTTTCTAAATCACCTGATTCATGTAATGTTTTCTCTGAAAACCAAGTATCAAAAACAACACGAAATTCATTAAGAGTAGCTTTTTGTTTTTCCAACATAATCTGTTCCGGAGGCTGATTTAGTGCTTTTGTTTCCTGAGCAAGTTCTGTAATATATGTTCCATGATAACCGTCTTCTGAAATAGCATCTCCTCTAAGTACTGCCTGAACACTTTCATTTAGATGGGCGATTTGAATTCCAGCATCATTAATATAAAATTCGCGGTGTACTGAAGCTCCCGAAAAACTAAGAAACCGTGCCAAACTATCACCTATAGCTGCCCAACGCCCATGTCCAATATGAAGAGGCCCTGTAGGATTTGCACTGACATATTCCAAAAGTATATGTTTGCCTTGAAGAGAAGAGTTTTTTCCATAATCATTATGGCTCATAATAAATTGAAGTTTTTGCTCTAGATAATCCGAACTTAAAAAAAAATTTAAATATCCAGCTCTTGCAATTTCAACCTTAGAAAACATAGAATCTTGATGTATGATATTATATATTTCTTGAGCAATAAGCCGTGGATTTTTTTTCAGAGAACGCGCAAGCTGCATAGCAATCGGAACAGCATAATGACCATATTCTGGATTTTCTGGGGATTCAACCGCAATAAAATGAGGAATTTCAGCTCCTATTCTAATAAGAGCCTGCGTCACCAAATAACGAATGGATTCCTTAGGTGAGCAATTGATCATCTAGACTGTCCTACCGAAAAATTTAAGGAAAGCCCTAAAATTACTATCAGCAATCCAACATTAAGAACCAGAATTGCAAAAAATGCTTTAGGAGTCTCATAATCTCTAGTGATAGGCGAAATAAGATAATACCCTAAAAACGTAATCAGGATACCTAATCCCATCATGAGCCAGTTATTTTTATTCATATACCTTTTCTTTACCATATAAGAACTCCTTATTGTTTGTTTTTATAGTATGTTAAAATCTTGTCAAGGTTATCGTTATCCACAGAAGCAGTTATCTGTTCTTCAAGAGAAAGTCTGTCTACATAAGAAATTTCACGATTATATAACAAATCTTTTAATATTTTTTGGGCTTTATCATAGTGAAAAAATTTTTTTTCTTGCTGCCGAAACTCTTTAGTATGTACACGCATTTTCTTTTTGCGTACCAGCAAAATATCACGCTCCATAAAATGAAGTAATTCATGATAAATAACAAACTCTAAAGCAATTTCTGGTACTGACTCTAAAAGAATAGGATGAATTTTTATTTCATTTTTAAGCGCATCATACGTTCCAAAAACAATGCTTCTACGCTGTTTTTTGAATCTCCCTTGAGAAAGTTTAATATAAGGAATATTTACCCCCCCCCCCCCCCCCCCCCGAGAAATCTGGAAAATACGCACGCATCACCTTATAAAGAGTATTTTCTAAGCGCTGTTGCATTTAAGAATGCCTATAACCCTGAAATTCATTACTGGTATGACGCTTATTGTTCCATAAGACAATACTAGTTTCTTCTTCCGTAAGAATGCGACCAATTCTAGTTATTTTTACACCTTGATCTAGCAAAGTATCTTCATCCATAATTTCATCCGTAATAATAATCAACTCATAATCTTCGCCGCCGATAAGCGCATTATGCTGATAAAACACTTTATGTTCTGAAATATTTTCTTCCCCAATAAATGCTGTACTCAAAGGCAGAAGATTCGCGTCAACATAAAAATTAACTCCTGATAAGCGACATAATTTACTAAGATCTTCAATCAAACCATCGCTAATATCCATCGCCGCATGAACCCGATATTTTTTATTGATTTCTTGCGCCCAATCAATACGAGGAATAGGTCGATAATGACGCTGCTTAAAATAAGTTAAATCTTTCATAGGCAAAATATTTTTTCTCAATTCATGCTGAAGATAAAGCTGTGAATCACCCAAAGTACCCGTTACATAAATAAAATCACCAGGCTTGGCTGCAGTTCGAAGCCAAGGTTGAGTAAATGTTTTTCCCAGAACTGTAACAGACCCAAAAAACTCTTTTGAACGCACAATATCTCCGCCCAATAGATCAGCAGGAAATTCATGAATGAACTCTTTAATACCTTGAATAAAAATACGTAAATCATCATTATGCCAATCATAAGGCATTCCTAAACTCAAAAGGTAACCAGTCACATAACCACCCATTGCTGCCATATCGCTAGCACTTCCAGCAAAAAGTTTGTAAGCAACATCATCCCAAGAAGCTTTTTCCTTAAGAAAATGGACACCTTCAACCATCGCATCAACAGAAAGCAACTGATGATACTCCAATACGGCAGCATCATCTCCAATACCAATACGATCCCCTTCGACTTCAAAAAGAATCATTAATTCCTGTATGATTTCATCTTCACTTTTGAGTTCTTGCTGCATAGATCCTCCGGATTATTTCATTTGCGCAATAGGAGATTTTTCCAGCCTATCAATATCAGACAACTTGCCTAAAATAATAAGGATATCGCCTTCAGCAAGCGGCTGCCTAGGATCCGGAACTTCATCAATCACATACTCATTAATATTTTGAAAATTTTCATCAACACGTGCAACTGGATGCTTGATAGCAATAACATTCACTTTATAAATCTGTCTAAGATCAAGATTTACTAATGTTTGACCTGCAATATGTTTATTGATTCGCACTTCAATAATCGCATGATCCTTCCAAATCCGTTCATATGATAAAACAAATCCTGTTTCTCCAATAAGACCACCAGCTAACTTCTCAGCACTTTCTATTTCAGGGCGGATAATTTCCGATACATTGATCAGCTCTAAAATTTGAGCATGTTCGGCACTATTGGCGCGTGCAATAATACGAGGAATGTTAAATTTTTTCATCAGCAATGTTGTTAAAATACTAGCCATCATATCCTCACCTATACAAACAATAACACAATCCACCTTAGTAATATCAAGTTCTTTCCAAGCATCTTCGGCAGTAGAATCCAATTGAAACGGAAATACAGGAAAATCTTTAATTTTTTGAAGCGGATCAGGATTTTGATCAACAACAATAATTTCAGCTTCTGAGCGCGACAAGCTTTCAGCAATATGCTGGCCAAAAATCCCCATCCCTATGACTAAATAAGTATATTGCTGTCCAATACCTTGTGCCATAGATTCTCCTTACATTGATATTCCCTTTATCATAAAATATTTTTTTTAAAAAATCAAGAATTCAGTCTTATAATAAATTTGAAATTTATCGGATAATCCCATATAATTAAAGAATGAAAATAATTAAGTACTTGACTTTTCTGTTTGGCATATTTATCTGTTTTGCTTCTGTTTATGCTCAAGGAAATGCTACGTTTCTGCCTGGAGATAACATCATTCAGCAGGGTGATGCCCTAAGACCTCAGGAAAGCAGCGTACCGGATGCTCAATTATATCTTCCTGAAACCTTTGAACAAACAGACATTCTTCCTCCGTTACACAGGCTCGCTGATATTCCTGTGCCTCCTAGCCCTAAAAAACCTTCAATAATCCGTGCAGGGTTCAATATCGGTGCTCAATATGGCCAATTTGACACATTACCTTATTCGGATATATTTTTTTCTCCTTATATGCAAATTGCTTGGTTTTATATGAGCTATGATATACCGTTGCGTTTTGATTGGACTAGCGCATTTGTTACAGCTCTCTGGACAACCAAAGCTGCATTGGTTTCTAAAATAACTTTTGACTTTCAATATTCCAGCATGAAAACAAACACCATTTTCCAAAGAATCGGTATTTCTGTCGTTACCAATCAAAGTATTTCTATTGGTCATGGTCGTTTTTTTTATGATTATCATCCTAACCTATTCGGTCCTTATGAGGTTTTCAAAACATTATCTTTTCAAATGGACGCAACATATATAGGATTTAATTATCTATTAGCGAATATCGCACAACCTGATCTTATGGCCATAGAACTGTACGCCAAACCATTAAGTGGCATTAAAAATCCTCGGGCACAATTCCTCAAAGATTTAAAGTTATATTTTGTATACGGAACTGATTTAGATCCTTTTCAAAGTTTTTCTCCCGGTCTGTATCTTTTTTCACCATCATCTAATCCATTTCCATTTAACATGATCGAAGCAGGAGTTGAATTTCAGTTAGCTCAGAAAAAAAATATTTTTGATTTTATGCTCTATGTCGATTACACACATATTTTTGGAGGCAGCAGCTCCATAAATGCCGATTTCACTATTCCATCTGGATCTGGCTTGACTGGAGGTTTTCTTATGATGTTTAGTCAAATTGTTCCTATACGTTTTGAAGTTTCACAAGCATTTGGCAGCTGGCAACCCCGCTGGGTTAATGAATTTTATTACATCGACCGACCTAATGTCAATCAGGATGGGGTCATCCGCTTGCCCAAAGTACAAACAACTATTCCTAATTTAACATACTATAATGCATCTCTTGGCGTACAACTCTTAAAGCAAAACGTATTTATCAATCTGGAAATTTATGGAGATTTCAAACTAAATGACATGTGGTTCAAAGCATCATTAGATATGGGACAAGAACTATTAAAATTTTTCACTGTTGGAATTTCTTGGACCGTAAGAAACATTCTAAAACAAGGATTAGGTTATTCTCCCAATAATACCATTTTAGAAATTTCCGCACGATATCATATGCTACCTAATATGACGTGGGAGTTGCTCTGGAAACAAAGCGGTATGATGGAAAGCATTTTTACCGAAACAACAAGCGGCAATTTAGTGCATACAATTGACGCTAAACAATTTATATTTATCGGAGCTAATTTTTCTTACCGTTATTAGTAAAAAGAGGAACAGTTTGTTCCTCTTTTATTTACATAAGTGCTTTAGCAGCAGCAACTGCTTTACTATAATCTGGTTCATCGGTAATTTCTTTCAAATATTCTACATATTTAACAGTATTATCTTTGTCTAGAACCAAAACAGCACGAGAAAGCAATTTTAATTCTTTAATCAGCAAGCCATATTTTAATGCAAACTCTCTATTTTGATAATCACTGACAATAGTCATATTATCAATTCCTTCTTCACCAGCCCAGCGTGCTTGTGCAAAAGGCAAATCTAGTGAAATAGTAATAACACTTGCTCCACCGAGATTTTTTGCTTCGGTACTAAATTTTCTTGTTTGGATTTGGCATACACCAGTATCCAACGATGGTACAACAGAAATAATTTTAACACCATCAACTTCTGATAATGACCATGAATTCAAATCAGTTTTTACAGAAGAAAAGTCAGGTGCTTTATCTCCGACTTGTAATTGTGTCCCTTCTACGGTTAAAGGGTTCCCCTGAAATGTTATATTCATATAACTATCCTCCTTTTAAGATTTTATATTATATATTATTTAATTTAAAAGCTCAATTATTTTGAAGATTATTTAAAATTTCTAAAAGATAATTATTGATAAAAACAGAAGATATATTTCATAATAAAGAATGAAAATAGATTTAATCAAATAATAGAAAATAAAAAAAGTATTAACTAACCTTAGATAAGATAAAAATTTAAAGATTCT